>JAQUSE010000005.1 GCA_028715235.1 Candidatus Omnitrophota bacterium
ATGCATTGCGAGAGCATAGTTTCCGTCTTTCCGCGCTTTTGCCGAGCGCGCGCACAACGCGCGCACTTGCAATGCCGCGTCAATCTCATTGCTATACGAGCCGGTATCGTCTCCGACTGCGGGTTCCGGCGGTGGATTTTTCGGACGCTGGATTACCTTAGAGGCTTTCAATACAGCTGAATCCACCCCCAACCTTTCCGCTACCAGTTCGACCGTCTTTTTTTGAACGGCGCGCTTATTTCCTAATACTTCGCCAAGGGTCATCCTGCTTATCCCTATGATCTTCGCGGCTTTCCTCACAGAACACTCTCTATATTTCAGGACCAAACGGATCTGTTCTCCCAATGTGGCGCATTCTTCTATTTTAGCCGTTACTTCAGCGGGAATAGGTTCCCATTCAGTTTTTCGCGGCGGTTCCACTCCCAATCCTTCCACTTCCGCGCCCAATTCTTTTGCTATAGCGACAATAGTCCGGTATGTAGGATGGATGAGACCGGCTTCAATACCCTTTAAATGCGTTAAATACATACCGGAAAGTTTGGAAAGCCCCGTTTGAGTCAATCCTTTCGCCCTTCTCAAGGAAGCTATTTTCCTGCCCATTGCAGTGAGGGAGCCTGTGTCCATATCGCCGCGCGGCGGAATTTCGCCCGGGATTTTCGCGGCTCCTTCTCTTTGAAGCCGAGCGTCACCATAAACTATGCCTAATTCCGCGCGCTCATCTTCGCTTAAAACATGACTCACCATGTACCAAATATCTCCGCGTGACAGCAATCCTCCCGATGCCTCTGCAATGTCCCGTACAGAGCCCCTCCCGCCGGCAAGGCTGACGAAGAACTTGAGCAGAGTCAACGTCTCTTCATGCGATCTTCTGCGCTTCTGCAAAATACGCCTTATCTCTTCGGGCGGGAGCGCTCTTGCCTGGACCGCCTCAGATTCAAACGCGCCGGAGACGCTTTCCGTCTTCGCCCGGACAGTGTCTTGCCTGGTTGGCAGCTTCTCTTCATCCTCGCCCCCCGCTTCCATATCTGGGGCTTCGACCTTTCGCATAGGCTGCGACTCGGCGGAGGGCGCGCGAGGTTCCCCCGGCTTTTCCGGTTGGGAAATAACGCTTTCTGATGCGATATCCTCGCTAAGTGGCCTATTAAACCTTTCTATGGCCTGCAGTATAAACGTTTCATCATAAGACCGATCAAGTAGACTTAAATATCTTTCCTTATCATTCGGCGTTACATCATCATCGGAATGAATCCGCGCCCTTGCTTTTTGCCATCTATCAAGTTCCCCAAATAAATATTCAAATTCCAAATATTTTTTGTATAACTCTCTCGAATATCCGCTTTCTCTTACATTAATAACAATATCTCTGGTTGATTCTCGAGAAACAATATCCAATTGCCTTTCACCGTTATCCCCCGGCAAAACTATGGTTGCTCGCACTCGTCCAGAACCAAATAAATTATCAAATTTTGCATCTTTTATATAAGCTCCAAATGGATGTAATGCATCGCCAAGCTTTCCTATAAAATCATTAGCAGCATCATTAGCCCTTGTTCTGGCCGAATCTCGTGGATTTGGAAATATCAAAGATACATCTAAGTCGTTTCCATATTCTCCATAATATCTAAGGCTCCCCGTAACAACAGGATTAATATCTGATGATACCAATCGAGAGGCCTCCTTAACCACCTCTTCTACAATGGCTAAATTCCATTTATCGTCTCTAAAAATCCACTTGTGGGTATCTAGGGACGCTTTCAAACCTGAGATTGGACCTGTCCCCCGCTCTTCCTTCGCCGCCATCCCTCGGCTATCGCTCGGGATGGCGTCCTGAGCTTCGTCGAAGGACGCCATGTTCGGATCGGTCTTCACGCGCCGCGGCTCGGCGGAGGGCGCCTGCGGGCCTTGCGGTGCGGGTGAAGACAGGGTGTCCCCTTTTAGGATGGCCCCATTTGCGCTCTTTGCCGCTTCATTTTGCGCGGCAAACATAACATTGTCCGGCACAGCGCTACGTCCCTCACACATATTATTTAACATCGCCTCCGAGACGCCTATAGCGGCGACAAAATCCTTACGGGTCTTGCCGGAACTCCTCTGCAACATCCTTAAATATGGTCCTGATTTTTCCCTGTCAATCTCGCCGGCTATAATTAAGATGTATGGCGGTATATCACTCTTTCCCTCCGCCATCTTTCCAAGGACGCCCTCGAAGTCATCCCCGGAATATTCCGCCCTTACAGAGGGATCTTCCTCCTCTATCTCACGCGCCAAATCTTTACATACAAGACATCTTCTTCTCATAAGCCTGCTCAAGAGTTTGACCGATTCGATGCGATAAACCCTCCTGAATCTCTCCGAAAATATCGGCGGACACGCGCTTAACTTACTTCTTTGGAGATATCGACAGATAACGCTTTCGAAATAACCGAACGGCTCTATTTCATTGAGAAGCCGCGTTAGTCCTTTATTGGAAAGCCTCAGCGCATTTTTGATATCCCGGGGCATCATGTCGGAGATATCGGCGGTTTGTGATTTGTCCACACTTATCCTATTCCTCTTACGCTGCGGCGGCTCTTCAGCCTTAACCTCATCAGGCGCGTTCGACGGCGTTTTTATACGCGCCTTTTCTATTCCATGATATCTTCTAACAGAACTGATGCCCTCGAAAAGAGCCACCAACCTCATCTGTTTGGTGCCGTCGCCCGACCACGCCTCACGGAGCCTGTCAAAATCCTCCTGCGCCGCATGCAAAATCCCGGCGGCCTCGGTTACCGAAGACATTCTCGCGGACTCAACCAATCTTCCTATTCTGCGCTCGGCCGTATCGAAATCTTCTCGAGCCGGTTCCTGATACGGAGGAGCCTCAATTCTTTCCGGCCGTCTTGTATCTTTGAAAAAGCCAGCCGATAATCCAAAAAACTCCATAATGGCAGCTTTCGTTTTTCCATAAATCCGGCCTACTTTCCAATTTATTATACGTTTTATTGTACCTCTGCTTAATCCGATCTGATTCGATAAAGACCGGATAGATACTCCGCGGCGCTTCATGTAATCCAGCAGCATCTCGGCGACCTCCCTGGCGACGCCTGGCCGCCCAAAGACCGAATATAATGGGCCTACACCACCCGGACGCGCCGTGTGAGATACTCCGAAGCGTAAACCCGGCTGCGGCTCTTGCCCGGCGGCAGGAACCGCGCTTTCTCCTTTTTCGCGATATTCCTCATACGCTACCGGAAGCGCGTTCAAGTCTATCGGCTCCAATTCGGCTATAGCGCATAATTTGGCCAGCGCGAACCTGAACTTCTCGAGCCATTTATCCCCGAACAGCTCGGCGAGTTTACCGACATCCCATCCTTCCAGGACGGCCTCGACGGTCTCCTCTTCTTTCGGGGACAATTTACGCAGGGCGTCATTCGATGCGTCCGAATCCTTGACAGCCCTCGCAAAATCTTGAATTTCGTCGTCTATTTTGACCGCGGCGCGCACGGACTCGTCTATGTCGCATAGAGGCTCTTCTTCGGCGGCCCGGACGGACGATCCCGGGCGGTATTCCGATGGCGCAGGCTTTTTAAGAGAGACAACGGCTATACACGCTTCCTTTAACTTTTCCGCCGAATCTTTACGGCGCGGCCTATATATCCAAACATAATCCAGATTTTCTCTTCCGAGGAACTCGCCAAATTCCCGGCTATCCATTATTTTCAACAGGCCTTTCCGGTTTAGCGGCCTTGTCGTTATTCTGCGTTTTTTCAATTTGCCGTTTACCTTGGTACGCAGGGTCTCTATGGTTATATCGGCTGGAGACGGCCAAATGTCGGTTTTCGCTTGCTCCCAGATCTCTTTTGCGGACGACGCGGCGACCATGGCCAGGTTTCTCTTTAAGCTTTCATCCGGATCGTCTGCATCACCGCTTAAGAAGGCCATCCCCGTCGCCACTCCAAGCCATTCGGATATGTCTGAATTGTAGACACCGTGTATAGCTGAACTAACAAGGACAAGCGAAGCGGATATTGAGATAAGCGCGTATATGGGTATGCCTGCAGGCATGAAGAGGAATGGAATAAGATATATGGCTCTAGTGAGGCTTCCCAGGGTGAATATCGATAGTATGTCTTTTAATCTCGGGGGGCCGCGTTCTGATAATACGCCTTTTTCCAGGCGGTAGACGCCGGAGAGATGGGCTCCTGTGAAGAGAGCCGCTACCATCATTGATAAATACAACAGTCCGCCTGTAGCTGTGAGGTCGAAGTAGAGGTGTATAAGGCCCGCTATTGCGCCTATACCTATCTCTTCCGCAAGTCCGCAGGTAAACGCTATGTTCTCGCCCCGCCAGCCGCGGGCTTTCAGGTAAGTGACCGCAGGGCTCATGAGCCATGGGATGATGGCGGGGGGCGGATTTTTAGAGGAGTCTTTCGACTTGCCTACCGATCTAGCTATAGCGCTTACTATGGCGCCTATTTTTCCCAGCACCATCTTCTTCAATTGTTTGCTTACCGCCACATCGCCTTTTTTGATTATATCATGCAACACGCCTACGCTTTCAAAACTGCGACTCTCGGTACCGTCAAGATAATACTCCAGCTCATCCCGCCATACGAGACAAGGCCCGGAATCAGTATTTATGGTGCTGACCTCTATATATGCTCCTGCCAATATCCCCTTTCTCCCGGTATCCTCTTTTTCTGCCCTGGTTATTTCGGAAGCCAGTTCTTCGTCGGCAATGGACTCCGCCACTCCTTCCTTCGCTGCTTTTTTAAGATACAACTCATGCATAAAGTGTTTTTCCAGATTTGCGATAAACGCTGCTATCGCAGCTCCTGATTTTTTCAGCCTTTGGAATTTCATAGATGCGCAGACATTGTCGTTACGCAGTCTATGTATCGATACATTCTCTTTTATCTCTCCTCCCGGCGTAAGATAGGGCGTGAGGTACTTGCCGCGATAATACGGTATATCCACTCCGTAACTTGCGTCCTTCACGCATCTGTCTTCGACCAGGATATCCTCTGCATCGGCCCTGCCCACAAACCCTTCCCCTCCCCTGCAGGACATGACAATAAAGTCGCCTTCTTTTATCGCGCCGGACCGGCAAGTAAGCGTATCTTCTTCTAATCTCATACCTTGTATTCCTATCATCGCGGGAATTCCGGCCAATCGCGCCAATTCCGCCTCGTGCGAGGATCCGTCGCCATACGCTGTAACCAGGCCGACATTTGGCAATGAAAAAACGGTAGCTATGATATCATCGGCGGGTGTTACGGATATGAGAATGACGCCCTCTCCCTGCTGTCCTAGCGATACGGCTTTTTCGGCGCTGAATACGGCCCTGCCGGCCATCGCTCCGTTTGTGGCAATGTCGCTTTCCAACAGCTTTGTTACGTTTATGCCGTCCTTCAACCGATACAATTTTCTCGATCCGATCCTTTCGTTAAGTTTCAGGATTCGTCGCATGGCAGCCATATCTCCGGCCGGCCGGCTAACGGATATCTCATTAATGAATATCTCCTCTGCCTGAGGCATTAAATTAGCATCGCGGGTTTGAATAAAATACAAGACGCCGTCCTGGATGACAAATTCGACCTGTTGAGGATAGCCGCATATTTTTTCCAAATCCTCCAGCGCTTTTATGAGGGTTTGGTACTCAAGAGGGAACTTTTCGGCCATCCTATCTATAGGCATGCCGCGTTTTTTGCCCGAGACTATATCCGCGCAGCGGCTCCTGGGCAGATAGCTGCCGAATACTGCATTCTCTGCGGTATTCGGATTCCTTGAACAGACCACTCCGGAGGCGCTGTTGTCGTTCAGGGCGCCATATACCATCTTTTCCACTACTATGCCGAGGCGCAATGCATCGTGAATATTTCTCGCCTGGCGGAATGATTTCGCGCGGGGAGAATTCCACGAAGATATGACGTCAAGTATTGCCTGGCGGAGGGCGTCCCGGCCGTTTATCTCCAAAACCGTATCCAGCCTGCCGGGCATAGACGCTTCGGGGCTGCTTCTCACCGCCAATTCCACCGGCCTGGAAGGATCTTCAATCGACGCAAACATTTCGCCTTCTGCCCTGATATCCAATATCCCCATGACTTCATCGGTCAGCGTCTCCAATAGTTCAGTATTGCCGTTTGCGATAGAAGTGACGACCGGCGCGGGTATGGCCGCGCCTTCGGGATAGTTCAGCTGCAGCGAATTAAACCTCCAGAATGCGTTTGATTTATTGCCTGCCCTGTATGCGGGCGTTATCTCTTTCAGATTTACTGCTAATGGATAGCTCAGGCGCGGAATAAGAACGATATCGAGTATCTTAGCCTCCTCTTGATACAGTCCGGCGCCATCTATGAACTTTCTTGCCTCATTTTCGATAAGAAACTTATCCGCTTCGACAGTCGTTTTATAATTGAAATTCGACAGGATCGCTCCAAGCGGCGAATAATCCAGCAGGTATCTTTTTGCTATAGCCGCCCGCTCGCGTATCGACAGCGTATTACAAAGGCGCAGATCCCTCTTGATCATTTCATATCTGATATCGAAATTCTCCGAGAAGAACCTTTGTAATACTGCGGCAACGTCTCCCAGGATATCCTCGGATATCACCGCTTCCATATAATAACGAGCATCCGAAAATTCCCTATGCGATTCGCTTGACACAACTCTTTCCTCCGCCTTTACCAGGCTGCCGAAATTTTCCGCAAGATATTTTTTCAACGCCATATGTTTCTCTGTGTCATCAAGACCCGTCACTTCATCCTCCATCTCGTATATAGGATCCGGATAATACCTGTACTCGCGCCACCCGGGCAGGCGCAAACAGACGTTGCCGTCCCCACTCTTTGTTGCTTTTATCTGCGGCAGGCCATAGAATGCGAGAGTACCTGCCTCCTCAACTTTTGCGGCACTCACCGGTTCAGCCCCCTGCCATTGGGTCGCTCCGCCCTTAACCTTTTGAGAGAATTCTTCAAATGTAAAGGTATAGGATAAATCTACGCCGTTTTTGACAAAAGCCTCTCTGATTAGCGGACTGATCTCTATAATGATTCTCCCGGCAGCAGGCATATTACCTATCTCGGCCATGATCCTGTGTATGGTCGCGGCGCATTGTGCCGCCAATAGAGAGGACAACTCCCGCGAACCGAAACCGCGCACGAATAATTCTTCTTCCGGTTTATGCAATATGATCCGTATCGGCTCAAAAGAAGGAGAAGCTATTATACGTCCGCTTATACATTGCGAGTCTCCTTCCGTAGGAATATCTATATATCGTATGTAATGGTTGGTATCTCCCCACTCCTCTCCCCTGTGCCCTCCGCGCAATTCGTCCCATTCATTTACCGCAAAACCGGGTACGCATTTGAAATCGATCATATTTTCGCCGGACGATCCGAACTTGGATATGAAATTTATCCTCGGAGTGCTATTACCGAATTCCTGGTTCGACCATAAGCCTGAATTCTTTTTTATGTATTGCATCGCTTCCGCATAACCGCTTTTAGCGTTCTCGTCATCGGCTTTCGTCCGGGCCATCCCCATAGCTGTTCCAAGCCATTCGGATATGTCCGAATTGTAGACACCGTGTATAGCTGAACTAACAAGGACAAGCGAAGCGGATATTGAGATAAGCGCGTATATGGGTATGCCTGCAGGCATGAACAGGAATGGAATAAGATATATGGCTCTAGTGAGGCTTCCCAGGGTGAATATCGATAGTATGTCTTTTAATCTCGGGGGGCCGCGTTCTGATAATACGCCTTTTTCCAGGCGGTAGACGCCGAATAGATGGGCTCCTGTGAAGAGAGCCGCTACCATCATTGATAAATACAACAGTCCGCCTGTAGCTGTGAGGTCGAAGTAGAGGTGTATAAGGCCCGCTATTGCGCCTATACCTACCTCTTCCGCGAGTCCGCAGGTAAACGCTATGTTCTCGCCCCGCCAGCCGCGGGCTTTCAGGTAAGTGACCGCAGGGCTCATGAGCCATGGGATGATGGCGGGGGGAGATCCGTTATTTTCCATGATTTCGGCGACTCTCTTCGCCAAAGCCGCGACCTCTTCTAAATCCATTAGTAAAATCCTGGCCCAGGATGAGGCTTCGTCAAGCAATCTCTCCGCTTCCAATATCCATTCATTCATGTCCGTATCCGCGTTTACGCTATTAATGTGGCTACTCAATCTTTCTATCGATTGACCATAGGCGATTCTTGCTTCTTCATCCGCGGTCAAACTCGCCTTCTCCCTTCCGGCAGGGGCCGGCGGCTGGCCCTTGCGCCTGGGCCGCGGCCGGGCGGCAGGCCCGGAAGGAGGGATTGGGGTTTGTGAATTGGCGGACGCGACATCGGCCTGGAGAAGCGAAACGCGCCTGTTGCCCCGCAGGGCTTGTTCGAAGCCGGAAGCCATCGTAACTTTAACAGCTTTCAATGCTTGCGCCATCAGCGCTGATTGGCGGATCAGAAAATTTCTAAGATCGTAAGAAATCGAGTAAGAACGATCCGGATCCTTAGTTTTTTCGACGATATCGCCTATCAAAGGCTCTTCATAATCATAAAAACGGAAACACAATGAATCTGAGATCGCATGCAGCCGTTTGTCTATCATAACCATCCGCTCCAGCCATTGTATCGTTCCGGCGGCCTTCGGATAATCCTTTGCCGCGCCGTCCAATAGAATATTTAATTCCTCGGCGCGGCGTTTCAAGGTCTCCCGGTAATCGCGCATCCACTCCTTCCAGATGGCTGCGCCTCGATCATGCCCGAACTTTTTCGCAAGCCCTGCAGTTACTCCTTCAAGGACCACCTCGGCCCTGAAAAACATGTCTGGGCCGAGCGCGACAAAGTGATTGCCGAGCAGATAATCTAAAAGGTCTGTCGAATTTCCTGTCTGGATGTCGCGGATCGTAATGAGCTTCAAAAGCGGCTTATCCGGATCCATGGGATTCAACATGAAGTCCCCCGACCTAAGACTGAGAGGCGCTATAAACCGGATCTCTTTGGATTGTTCATCGTATTCCATAAGCCCTGCGAACGTCTCAACAATTTTCCGAAGGACGGCTTCGGAGTTGGCTTGACTAACCTCAAGCTTCCATTGCGATATCGCTTCGCCATAACGGCCCAGCGGATTAAGAACAAAGCGCGGCTGCTCGATGTATACGGGATTCAATTCAACGTAATCTTGCAGGTATTCGAGAGCGAAGATATTCATCCACTCTCGCCGCCCCGGCGCAAAGCCCCGGCCCAGGAGAATCGGACGGACGACCTCGTCTGGATGACGGCCGTGAGCCTCGCTTAATAGATGATAATCCCGGACTGCGAGATCGTTCTCACTGCCGAATCCGGTAGGCATATTCAATACGAAATGCTTCGCCTCTCCGTTTTCCAATACGATCTTACCTTTAAAGATGTGCAGAAAAATCCCTTCCTGGAATTGCCGTATATCAATCATTCTGACGTCATCCATGGATATTTCGCGCCCGAAAAGATCGCGCGAGAGCGCCCGCAGATTGCGGCAATTGTCCCGGACAAGGAAGTCGCGGATTATGGCAGGCGCTTCCCTCTCCCGTAAATGCGCGTCATTATTCTCGTTAGGCTCCTGCAACTCAAAATTCGTATCGACAAATATCTTCCCGGATAGAGCCTGTGCCTGCCTCGATCCTTCCGGCGCCGTTATTTCTATCACCTTCGCCATACCGGATACCGACTCTGCTGTTAATGCCGCGGCCGCCGCGAAGATAACATCCATGATCTTCAAAGCCTTTTCTTCCCGCTTTTCCGGTGTCATGCCCGGTTCGCCGGTTCTCAATATCAGTGAATTCAAGGCTTCGCGAATAAGCGCCGTTGACGCCGTCTCCATATTATCCAAATAAGATAATGGCATATATATCGTCTCGCCCACCAGGCGCGAACCCATATCAGGCGCGCCGTCGAGGGGCGCCGCCGCGAATAGCCGGACGGTATTCATGTCCCGTATTTTAAGATCTTCGGAAAGCATGCCGAGAAGACGCCGCTCTTCGGCGCTCGAAACATCGCGTCCGATCCTCTCTCGCACTTTATCAAACGCGGCCCTTTTCGCCTCCTCCAACAGAGCGATCTCCGCATCCTTCTCTTTTACCAAAAACACGACATAAGTCCCCTTGCCGGGCACGACTATATAAATATAGCTGTAATTTCTGCCGGCCGCCTCGTCCGGCACTTTGACGGTTACTACCCTGTTGCCGATCCGGACGTCTACCGTGTTAAAAATTCTGGCCGCAATTCCGCGGACGGCGTAAACTACCGCGCTCCCGGCCGCTCCCAACGCGGCGGCGGCCCCGGCTATGAACAGATTGCGGCGCGTCATTTCCCGCAACGCCCTATCCCGCAGTTCAGGGAGTATCTGGGTGGAAACCGCTAATACCTCAGCCACAAAAATTCCTCTTCTCCGCACCATTCCAACCTTGACACTGGCACCGACCTCCTTGCCGGCCTTGACCATAAGTTCGGCCACGCGCAGGCTGATGCTCCGCAGTTCTCTATTCGCCGCGGTTATCAAATTGATCTGGTCTTTTATCCTGTTTCTGTCCGGGTTTTTGGCGCTCTGTAACGCGGAAAGTTCTCTGTTCCAGGTATCCAACTGCTCGATCGCCATCCGCCTGGTCTTGATCGCCCTTTCGAGATCATCTTCCAATTGTAACTTTTCCCTGGCCTTCGCCGCGCTTTCACCTGAAGCCAGATAATAGACGAACGCGCTTACGACGGCCGCGCCAAAGGCCATTGCCGCGTTCATACTCATGCCGAGCGACAGGCTGACTACCGCAAACAGCAATGAGACAACGCTTCCTATAGCCATAGCGACCTTAAACGGCACCACGCCGTCTTCATCTTTATGCAAGGCTGATAGGAATGAAGCGGCGCTTTGAGGGGGCCCATCCTCCGCTGTCATGCTCGTACCGTCTTCCACGCGCCGCGGCGCGGCTGACGGCGCCTTCTCAAAGTCGCGGGCAGCCTGTCCCAGCGCATTACCAAGATTGCCGTTCAGCATCTGCGAATACAGGTTATAGAGGAAACGCGGGCCGCAGGAACGGGTCCCATCTTCATACATATCCGGGACGGGATAGCCGAAGAGTTTGTCATTTTTAGGTAAAAATCTCGTAACTAAGAACTGCCTGTTGCCGTCGCCTTCTGTCTCTGTCCGCAATATGACATCGGCATCCGCTATCTCCTGCGCGTCGAGAAGGCGCCGTTTCCGCAGACCTTTATAATACTCCAGTATCTCCGGCAAGGCAGGATGGCCCGCCATATCCGCGTGTAAAAGATCGAGCATTCGATCGAACCTATCTAAACAGTAAAATTCATTCCAGCTCCCGGGAACAAGCGGCCTTTTGATCGATCCCTTGACTATGTAGATATCACTTGAAGTTCCGGCAGATATCACCTCAAAATATTTTCCCCACCCTCTCTTGTCTATATAATCCTGGATCATCAACCGCAGGAACTGGCTGCGATATAAATTACTTGCGTATGTCACAACTATCCTGTATTTCGTATGTCCCGTTTTCATGGATGGCAGCGTCGTAATAACGCCGCCGTCCTGCGCGCCGAATATCCCGGCAATCACGCCGGCTCCGGCGAGCGAGGCGTACACGACTGCGTTGTTCCACGGCAGGCCGCTTATGAACGCCATTATGTCCGCCAGGTACCATAAGGCCGCCGCGGCAGCGAGCCCGAGGCCTATGAATGTCAGTCCGCCGACAGCGCCGAGTTCACCCGGGCCTTTTTCCGGGATGCTTTGTCCGGGCGCGCCGGAATAAATCACACCGCTCTTTTTAAGTATTTCCAGAGCGTCTTGGACCATCCGGCGTTCCCGGTCGTCCCTTGCCCTAAAATTACGCGCCCTCCTATCGCCCCTGCTGTCTTTCCACAGTCTTCTGGCGGCTTTTAGGGTGGGAGCGGTGAGTGCGGAACGGAATATCTCGTCTATTTCCGGCGGCATATTCTCTAACAGCTTTTGTCGTTTGCTTTCAAGCTCTTTCCGCCTATCTCCTTCTTCCGCCCTTGCGGGTTTTAACAAGTCCATCCTAAGTTGTCCGGCCCTTTCATCGATAACCCGCGCTAACAATTTCGCCTCGTCCTTCATCCCCTGCGGTAAATATAAGGCGTTCACATCTTCAAGCATTCTCAGTAAATCATCACAATCCTCTGCAGAGAGAGCGGAAATATCAACCAAAAATCCTTTTATATCGCTTAAAATATTTTTTGCTTTTCCGATCTCTTCTTCATCGAAAGGCTTTTCTTCGATTTTTACAACTTTTTGTGATGGGGCAGGAACTTCGACAAAAGGTTCGATTATTTTTAGTTCTCCACTAGCCCTTTCCAGCGCTTCTTTTTTTGCCCTTTCGGCCTTCCGCATCCTTTTCAGCCCTTCCAATCTTTGCCTCTCCATTCGCAATCGATCAAGCCTTTTTGACTCTTCGGCGCGCCGTATAGCTTCTTTTCCTTTCAGCAACGCCTGGCGCCTATCTTCTTCCTCCCTCCGCCAGGCCTTTTTTACCGCGGTTCTCATCTTGAGGAGCCTTCTGTTCACTTCTTCATTATTTAGCAGGCGCATTTTAACAACTTCGGGATATTTCAGCGTAAGTCCATCCACCGCTTCGCCAAACAACTTTAGATTCGAAGGAAGCTTTTTTTCCAATTCATTCAAGGCCCGAAGCAATCCGGAAATCTGTTCTCTGTATAGAGCACTTTTCTCTTCCAGCGCTTTTTTCCGTTCGGCGGAGGACAGGGTAAAAATTTTTCTTTCATGATATTCCCTCGTCCTTCGAATTACGTTTATAAATATTTTATATAGTGCGGCCGCCGCGCCCGCAAGCCATACTGCCGGTATCTTAAAGACATTGCCTCTCCTCACGGATTTGTTCGAAGGAATACCGTTTTCCTGCTTTTCCAGCCAAATCTTAAAAGCCCTGTGCGCGTCTATAAAAGCGCCTAAGGATAATATAACAAAAAGCGCGGCAAGCCCCGCGGCCAGGTAGGTCTCCAATACGCTTCCCGTATAGGCATAAACAATAAGCGACGTAAGGACGATAAGAGGGGCGGACTTTATAAGAAGGCCTGTCTGATTGGCGAATCCGCCTCTTCTTTCTTTCAAATCCATGTAAGCTCGTCGATCGGATAATTCAGGGGATAATTCAGGGAATCCGGGGGGCACAATACTTAATTCAGGCACGTTAGGTATTATATCCCACGAATCCGCCGCCGGAACTCCTTCCGTAATCTTTTCGCGAAAACGATCAAAAAGCGTTTCGCCAATAATATCCAGGTTGCCGGCGTCGATCACCACGATCTCGCCTTTACGCGTAAGCATGTAATTTATAATACCGCAGAGTCCTATCTCCGCCAGGCGCCCGAGGAGATAGCCGCATTCTTCGACATATTCTTTATCTTCCTTCGCCTGCTCAACGGGTCTTCCGATAACCACCTGCATCGCGTATCCCGTTATATTGCCGGAGGCGTCCCTGATTACTCCATAAAATCTCGGGCCTATGCCTAAACGATCTATGGCCTGAGCGCATATGAGTTCCTGCCGCAGCAGGTCGGGAGGTCTACGAATCATTTTTATCGCGGCCGGCATCTCTATTCCGCCGGATTCGATTAAACCGATATAAACACCCTGCGAAGTCTTGCCTTCGGTCGATAACGCCGGCAATTTCATCATGTCCTCAATAGAATATTTCAACCCGGCATCAGGCATATCATCCAAAGTTGTAATAATAGGCCCGCGCTCGTCCCGACGCTCTTCGTCCATGAACCAGTCTTCGTCGCTTTGATCGGGAACGCCGTCGAAATCGATCGCGCCATTCTTAATCTCCACGCCGAACTTCTTCAGGCCTGAAATGAGCTTATCCTTTCCGCTCTCCGATTTGCCTTCGTCCGGGTATTTCGGCTCGCCGGACTTGCCGAATATCCCGGCAATCACGCCGGCTCCGGCGAGCGAGGCGTACACGACTGCGTTGTTCCACGGCAGGCCGCTTATGAACGCCATTATGTCCGCCAGGTACCATAAGGCCGCCGCGGCAGCGAGCCCGAGGCCTATGAATGTCAGTCCGCCGACAGCGCCCGCATCGTCCAGGCCGTTTGATTTCTCACCTTCCGCGGCGCTTCGCGACGATGGTTTCGGCCCGCTTACGTTTGCTTTCGGCGTTATGTAATTTTTAATAATCGCCCGGCACCTCTTTACGATTTGTCCTATACGTTGCCTGGTTAATCCGTATCTATAGCCAACGCCTCGTAGTGTTGCGTCCGGGCGGAGATAAAGCAAATATATCTCAATGTCTCTATCGGGAACTTTGCCTGCCAGCAATTTCCTTATAAAGTCCCCGCCGTCTTCATCCGTCATTCTTCCGACGATATCGTCAACATTGCCGGATTTACGGGGGGTTCCGTCGCGTGTTGCGCGCGTAGCGACAACGGAAGAACCGTCTTCATACGTATAATCGGATATTTCCTTTCCTCTCTTTCTTATCTTAGCCTTGGCAAAGTTGACAAATCGATGAATGAGCGCAGGGATCGCGTAACTTAAGAATTTTTTTCCTTCTTTGGGATCGTAACCCTGCGCGCAGCGCATCACGCACACGCGGCCTTCCTGTATAAAATCTTCTATGCTTATATCCGGAGGTAAAACAGGCTTATATTTACCATACATAACTCTCGCATTTCGTATAATCAGCCCGAGATAAGCCTCAACGAATGCCTCGACTGCCGCTCCGTTGCGTCTATCATGCGCCTCTGTTCCCATCGCGAGGTCGATAGCAAGATCAAATCTAACGCCGAATTTTTCCAGGTAACCATGCACTGTTGTTTCGTTAACGCCGGCGCCAAGGCAGGCGTTAAGGATATCGCATACCGCGCCCCAATCCCGCGTCCGCTCTTCCCATTGTATCTTTTTCCTCGCCGGCGGTAAGAGGTCGGCTATTTTATGCCTATCCTTTAAAGCCTTAAGCGCCAGGCCCGGTGTTCCATAGCCACTTACATAGTAGCTCAATAACCCGGATAGCGTTTTATCGCCCAATTCCGCTATTTTATGTTTGGCGAAATCGCCTGTGTCTATATTTCCCGGCTCTTTGTTCACCGATGAAGCAAGCGCCATAATAAACCGCAATTCAATCTCCGGGGCATCCACGACTCTTTGCCATTTAATCACTCCATTTTTTAGCGCGCCTGACGCTTCTTCGAAGCTTTCATACGGAGGTTCTTTAGCAATTGCGGAAGGTGATTTTCTCGCGGTGATTCCCAGTTCTCTTTTAAGTTCTGCGAGCGCCTCGCCCGCCACTCGCTTGCCTTTTTCTTCATAATAGACAAGCAGCTTTCTCAAGCTGTTCCCTCCGAACTCGGCTATCCGCGTTCTCATATCTTTCACCATAAGAAGGCCCGGGTCTTTCTTATTAATTTCTTCTGAATCCGCCAGGATCTCAAGAAACCTGCGCCGCATCGGAATGGTCGTCTGGGCCGGATCGATTATATTTTTTCTAAGAGCCTTTAACGCCTCATCGAAACTGGAATAATATATCATAGTTACGGATAGTCCTTGCGGCTGAATAGCGCTTGATTTGCCTCCATTTTTCAATTCGTCCGGTCCACCGAAGATCATTCCGGCCAATGTTGAAACCTTGAAACCTGTTTTAGATCTTCGGCTTCTATTAAAAAGCATCTGTTCATTCGAGGCGCAATCGGTCAAAAGCAACCCGTCTTCCGCTGAAACCGCCCTAAAGCTGCTCATGATCGCTTCTTTATCCTTGACTGAACCTATCTGGTAATCTGTCATCATATAAACAATGGCGTCGAATTGCCCCGACCGCATCACATCTTCCGTATCGCGCAGATCGCATATTTCAAAACTGACCATCCCGCTATTCTTAATACTCCCGGAAATCTTGTACGCGTTTTGCCCTGCGTCAAAATCGAAATACTTTTCTCTTACATGCAGGGGCGTCTTGCCGGAAAAGGCATTCTCTCCATATTGCCCGTCTCTGGCGGCGCGTATTACCGTATCGTCCTTATCTATACCCACTATTTTAATCTTATCGGGAGGTACGCCCCTATCGAGAAGCTCCAGGGCTATAGTATATGCTTCCTCACCGCTGGAACAGCCCGCGGAAAGAATTCTTACGCCCTGACCCGATTGGACCTTTTCTACAAGGTTGTCAATAAGAGCATCGAACGCATCTTTGTACTGCCTCTTTTCAAGGTGCCTGTAGAAATATGTCTTATGTTCTATGGCCGAGAGGTCCACACCCTGGAAACGCGCAATTCCTTCGCTCATAGTATCGGCCAGTTCGCTGACCGGAGATATTTCAAGATCCATGTCGGCTTCGGCTGCCTGGCCCATGTCCGGAGACTGGTTCTTGCGTCTGGGCCCTCGCGGGGTCTCGTCTCTTTCGCCCCTCTTTCTCCATGCCGATTCCTGTCCATCTCGATATATCTCTATAAATGCCTCTTCGACCTTTCTACAGTCATCGGCGCTGTAGAACGAATACGAGCCTGTGCTGGCAAGATCGCTGCTCAATAAAACGGATCCGGGCTTCATGGAAAACAGCCTCTCCACGAGGACCTTTTTCGCATTGGACGAAATATCGAAAGCCAGGTGGTTTACCGAAACTATATCGGCATTCTCTAAATATGCTGCCGCAGCCGGATCGACCACGCTCATAGTCTTGAGGTCGAAACGGACAGGCGCATCCTCCCCATCCTGACGGATGATATCGTCGATCTCCGCCAAGGTCCTGTTAGACGACGCTAAAAGCTCCGGATTCCCGCAATCGAGAATCCCGAAACCTCCCTTCAATCTTTCGGAGGCCTTTGATATCAACCTGCTATCGATATCTATACCTGTTATTTTCAGCTTCAGCCGCCTGCGCCAATCAAATCCTTGCGTCTTTCTGGCTTCTTCGAAGATCGCCAGCGCTATGGACGCCGCTTCATCACCCTTACATAGGGCCGGTATGAATACATCTATGCGCGCTTCCGAACCGCTTGTCATCGCCTCCCCTATTTCCTGTCGGGCTACCTGCCGCGCTACATCCGTTTCATGCGGATATCTGAACAAGCCTGTGGAAAGCGTCTGGGGCATTAAATCTATCAATAGATAAGAAGCGGGAGAATTGGGATCGCGCAGATCTTCAGCCCATTCGGCGACATCACCCTTATAAGTCTCTGTCAAAGAATCATGTTCTTGTGAATCATTCAGCTTAGCGCTCGCTCTTAAAATGATACTTCTAACTCCGTCAGGATCATTGGCTATACTCTTTCCCATAAGCTCAAGCGCTTTTCTTACCAGCTCTTCGGCTCCGCTAATATTTTCAGCATCTTCCCCCGCCATCCCTCGGCTATCGCTCGGGATGGCGTCCTGAGCTTCGTCGAAGGACGCCATGTTCGGGTCGGTCTTCACGCGCCGCGGCGTGGCGGAGAAGGCGGCTTCATCTTGCACAGAAACTTTCCTTTCATTCTGAGTTCCCCGCGGATCCATTAAATACGGCCCGGGGCCATAGCCGGTCTTATATAATTTAGTTACTATTTCTCCATAACCGCCCCGTTCCCACAAATCGTCTAAATGCGGTTGTTCTGCTAAGAAGTCATGTACCGCGCGCAAATTACCGGTTAAACCGCTTGCGTACAATATGCCGTCGTTTCGGAGCATCACGCTTAAGCGCTCCATAACCCTTCTCTGGACCCGCGCATCGGCCAGATATTGAAAGACCTGATTGAAAAATATGATGTCGTAACTCTGCTCGGGAAACTTTTCCGTTGAAAGGCTTTCCGGATCATTTAAATCGATGAAATCAAAATCGAACCTCTTATGGATCTCTTCTCTCAACCGGTATCCGGATCCTGCCCTGACAAAATATTTATCGATATCTATGCCGTACCGCGACAATATCGCGACGTCCGCAGGGTCGTATATTATCGCGTTTTGCAGCATCTTCTCTTTCAGTCCATTATACGGGTAGTCAAAGACATGAACCTTTACAGCCGGCAGAGAGCCTGGATCGGGAAAATAGCTTAGGCATTGGTCGGCAATTGCCAATATCTCTATCGGCCCCTGCAGAAAACCCGGACCAGAAACGGCTATATTCATAACCTTCTCTCTGCGCGCGATCTTGCGATGCATCATCGCAGAGAACGTTTCCCTGAAATCCGATAATTGCCCGGCATACCGCATAAAAATACTCTGGGAGATAAAGTGTTCTTTAAGAAAACCGGCCAGTTCCGCAAATAAGGCGTCCTCACGCCGTTCATCAAGGGCATTAGTCAATTCTGCCGCGGCCAATCCCCGCGTTATACGGCCTATTTCGTCTCTGTAATTATGCAGTATCGTCTTCGCCGTATTCGGCACGACTCCATCCGAGCCCATCTTTATGCTGATGTTCCAACGCGATGGATCGGCGGCAACCCGGCATAATACGTTAACCATAGCGTCAATTTCACGATCATATGGCGCTGGCAGAGATGAATCCAGTGAATCCAGGGACGTTCCTTTTTGTGCCACCTCAGCATCATCGTCTTCCGTCTCCTTCGCCATCCCTCGACTGGCTCGGGATGGCGTCCTGAGCTCGTCGAAGGACGCCATGTCCTGGGATTCGCGGCCAAAGCTCATCGCAAGTGCTGTCTTTATCGCGGGGGCTATATCTGAATTGTAGACACGATGTATGATTGAGTTGATAAGAACAAGCGACGCGGATATCGAGATAAGCGCGTATATGGGTATGCCTGCCGCTATGAAGAGGAATGGAATAAGGTATATGGCTCTTGTGAGGATGCCGAGTGTGAATATCGAAAGTATATCTTTCAGGCTCGGAGGACCGCGTTCGGACAATGAGCCGTCTTCGAGCCTGTAGACGCCGAATAGATGAGCTCCGGTAAAGAGCGCCGCTACCATCACTGATAAATACAACAATCCGCCTGTAGCGGTGAGGTCGAAGTAGAGGTGTATAAGGCCCGCTATTGCGCCTATCGCTATCTCCTCGGCAAATCCGCAGGTGAATGCGATATTCTCGTGTTTCCAACCCTTGGCTTTCAGGTAATTGACTATCGGCCGCCAGAGCCAGGGGATGACGGCGGGAGGCGCGGATTGCAATCCAGCGGATTCGCGCGCCCTCTCTTCACGTATCCTTTCCGCTATATACATATGCTCCCTCTGGGTCTCCATAAAATAATCCTCAAGCCTCTCTATAAGTTCCTGCGCATTAAGGTCTGTGGCTTGCTGGATCTGATCGTATAATCTGTCGCACAGCGCCTCGTGAACGCCGTCTTGGGACTCCGCAAGGAATATACCATTCGCCCCGGCGGAAAAAGAGAAGCCGTTAACCCCCAGCTGGGAAAGTATGCGCACGTGCGCTCTCCTCACCTCAACTGTGTCATTTACGGAAACAGCCTCTATTGTGCCAAAACCTTTATCATAAGAACCGACATGGGCATCATCTAACGCGAGGCAATACTTCCTCATGAGGCCGTTTGCCCTGCCCATTCGCGCGTCGGAGAGCATCGTTTTATACATGCCTTCCCTGCCGATCCCAACAACCGGCATGGTATCTCTCTGGCATATAAGCTCAGAATGCAGGCGCCTGGCTATCTTATCAAGGCAAAGGTCTATGCGGTCTTCCGAAGCATCACTTAATACGACCAGATTAAGGTCGCTGTACCCCTGCACAGCTATGCCTAAGCGGCCGAGGCTTCCTATTACATACACCGCCCACTTGTATTTTCCTCCTTCAGCCAAGTCGCCAAAGACGTCTTCGTCCTCAATGATATGCCTGAGCGCATCAAATAACGCGTCCTTCTCCCGCCTCTGTATGAGGGGCAGCCTTGCCTTCTCATGTTCTATCGCTTCATCAACCGGCGATGCCTCTTTTGACGGCAGCCGGTCTTTCATCGTCTCCGCCTTTCTCTCTTCCCGGTAAATGGCGCTGTCCAATGAAGCAATATTCTCTCCCTGCTCTATCTCCTCGTAATACTCTCTTTTGGCAGATCTTAATTCATCCCAAAGCATCTCCCTGAAAAATGCGAAAAGCGTCTCAGGCCTATCCGGCGTCGGCCATTCACCCCTGCGCTCAAATAACGCGATACTTCCTCTCTGCAGAAGATACACTATCAGGTTCGCCGACCTGCCGTCGAGCACGATCGGAGTATTCAATTCTGTCTCAATAACCTCTCTCACCAACGGAAGCAGGGCCATAGTAAAAAGGTCGCTCGCCTCTTTTGCTCCTTCTAATTCAGCCCGATTCCACAATCCGGCAAGATAGCTCTCATCCGGCATATTCATCGAATAGTACGTGTTAAGACTGGCTATGAAAGGATCGACCATGCGTTCAGCGGCCATCAATTGCACACCGTTAGCCAGAGGAATGACAATACCCTCCCTGCGAAGCCTTCGTATGGCCCGCAGCAGCGCCGGATCCCCTCCCTCCATATATGACTTTGCCAGCGCGCTGTACGTAACGGCGCTTTCTCCGCCTTCCCTCCAGCGCTTCTCTAGCCGTTCTTCGACCTTAGACATATCAAGCTTTTCCCTCTGCCTTACCGAAGGAAGGTGGATTCCGTGCCTCCTGGCGGCATAGTATTCTTTCCAATGCCCTGATTCCTGG
>JAQUSE010000132.1 GCA_028715235.1 Candidatus Omnitrophota bacterium
GGCCGCAAGTTTGCGGCCCACCAGCAGGTTGTGGAGTTTCCTATACTTCTCTTCTTTTATCTTTTCTATCTGTGTCTGGAACGTGCCCTCCAGGATCTTTATCTCTTTCAGTTCCAGCGTCCTCTCTTCTTTTGTTTTAGAACGCGCGTCCCTTCGCGAGAATACCCTTACATCAACGATTATACCGTCAACTCCCGGAGGCGCGATCAGGGACGAATCCCTCACGTCGCCGGCCTTTTCTCCGAATATCGCGCGCAGCAGTTTTTCTTCAGGAGATAGCTCGGTTTCGGACTTAGGCGTAACTTTGCCCACCAGGATATCTCCGGGCTCAACTTCGGCACCGACTCTTATTATTCCGCTTTCGTCCAGGTTCCTGAGAGCTTCCTCGCCGATATTAGGGATATCCCTGGTTATCTCTTCATTTCCTAACCTGGTATCTCTGGCCTCAAGTTCAAATTCCTCGATATGGAGGGATGTATATTTATCTTCCGCCACAAGCTTTTCGCTCAGCAGGATAGCGTCTTCAAAATTATATCCTCTCCAAGGCATGAACGCCACGAGCACGTTCTTCCCCAGAGCCAGCTCGCCCTTGTCAGTCGCTGCGCCGTCGGCAATAACATCTCCTTCTTTTATCTTATCCCCAAGCTTGACTATTGGCCTCTGGTTTACGCATGTATTGGCATTTGACCTGTCGAATTTTATCAGCTTATAGCTCTTGCCGCTTACAACTATCTCGCCTGCGTCAACACTTGTCACCGTTCCGGAATTCTTCGATGAGATTACGGCCCCGGAATCTTTAGCGGTCCTATACTCCATGCCTGTGCCTACCAGCGGAGCTTCCGTATACAGGAGAGGAACAGCCTGGCGTTGCATGTTGGAGCCCATAAGCGCCCTGTTGGCGTCATCGTGTTCAAGGAACGGGATAAGGCTCGCGGCCACGCTCACAAGCTGCCTGGGCGATACATCCATATACTGGACATCCTTAGGCTCAGTCTGGAGGAAATTATCTTTAAAACGGCAGAATACCTTATCTTCCGTAAGATTGCCTTTCGCGTCTATCTTTGAATTAGCCTGAGCTATGATGTAAAGGTCCTCTACATCAGCCGACAAATAGTCGATCTTATCAGTAACGCGGGCATTCTCCACTTTCCGGTATGGCGTTTCAATAAAACCGAACGGGTTTATCTTTCCGTATGTGCTTAAGGAAGCTATCAGGCCTATGTTCGGGCCTTCAGGCGTCTCAATAGGGCACATCCTGCCATAGTGGGAATAATGGACATCGCGTACTTCGAATCCCGCCCTGTCCCTATTAAGACCTCCTGGCCCAAGCGCGCTCATGCGGCGTTTGTGCGTCATTTCGGCCAGCGGATTCGTCTGGTCCATGAATTGGGACAACTGGCTCCTGCCGAAGAAATCCCTGATAACGCCGGACACAAGCTTTGCGTTCACCAGGTTGTGCGGCATCACATTGGAAAGGTCATAAAGGTTCATTCTCTCCCTGCACGACCTGTCGACCCTTGCCAGCCCTATCCTGATCTGATTTAAAAGCAATTCTCCAACACAGCGGACGCGCCTGTTGCCTAAATGGTCGATATCATCCGTCGTTCCCTCTCCGTTCTTAACTGATATAAGCCTGTTTATGACCTGGACGAGCGTATCCGGGGTTATAAGCCTCTCTTCCAGAGACACGTCCATATTCAATTTTCGGTTAAGCATGTAACGGCCGACCTGGCCAAGATCGTATCTCTTCATGTCGAAGAACAGCCTCTGCATAAGATTGGCGGCCGATTCCGGCGTTGGGGGATCGCCGGGCCTGAGTTTTCTATATACATCCATTACCGCATCTTCTTTGGTCTTAGTATGATCTTTCTTCAGCGTATTCAATATCTCCGGAACCACCTTGGTCAGCACATCGACCTTGCGCGCGGACGAATTCCATATCCTCTCCGCCGACTCTTTAGTGATCTTGTGCAGTTTCTCGGCGACGACTACATTCGTTTCCTTTTCGACCAGGTCTCTGGCAATAGTCATTCCTATTAGTTTCTCAAGCTGCGCCTGTCTTGTTATCTCATGAGTCTCTACTCCGCAAAATGCCTTAAGGATGTCGTAATCCGAAGAATACCCGAATATCCTGAAGAACGGCGTCGCGAGGAATTTGCGCCTCCTGTCGACATATACATAGAGCACATCGTTAATATCAAATTCGAATTCGACCCATGCGCCCCTATATGGAATTATGCGCGCGGAAAATATCGTCTTGCCCGACGCATGCGGTTCTGATTCGAATGAAATGCCGGGTGAGCGATGAAGCTGGCTGACGACAACGCGCTCATCCCCGTTCACTATGAATGTGCCGGTGTCGGTCATAAGAGGTATGTCGCCAAGATAGACTTCCTGCTCTTTCGTCTCGGTCTTCGATTTAAGCCTTAGCATGATCTTGAGGGCTCCGGCAAAGCTCATGCCGCGCTTCTTGCATTCCGGTATGTCGTATTTCGGCTTGCCGATAGTGTAGCTTAGATATTCAAGCTTATGCTCGCCGTCAGCAGTCTCTATCGGGAACACCTCACGGAACGCTGATTCCAACCCCTGGTTCTTCCTTTTGCTCTTAGCAGTATCCGATTGCAGGAATTCGGCATAAGAGTCAAGCTGTATCTCCAGTAGATTAGGGAGAGCGTAACACTCTTCTATCTTTGCGTAACTTTTGCGCTTAGGCATGTCTTCCTTCTTAAATTATAGTAACCAGATACCAGTAACCAGTTATTTTAATTCGATCTTCGCGCCCGCCGCTTCAAGCTGCTTCTTTATCTTATCGGCTTCTTCCTTTGTGGCGCCTTCTTTAACTGTCTTCGGCGCTCCGTCGACAAGATCCTTGGCTTCCTTCAGGCCCAGGTTCGTCAAGGTACGAAGCTCTTTGATGACCTGGATCTTGCTCGCTCCCGCTGCCGCCAGAACTACCGTGAACGAAGTCTTCTCTTCTGCGGCTGCAGGCGCTGCGCCCGCTCCGGCGCCCGATGCTACCTGCACGCCGACAGCTGCGGCTGCCACGACCCCGAACTTATCCTCGAGGGCCTTGACCAGATCAGCCAACTCCATAACGGTCATCTTCTCGATGGTGTCCATTACGCTCTTCATCTTTTCAGTTAATTCAACTTTTGCTTCTTTTGCTTCCATGTCTTTACCTCTCCTTCTTGTTTATTCTGTCTTAAGTTTTTACTTCCTGCGCGCCCGCGGCGGGCGTACTCTGTTTGCTCGTTTTTATAGCGTCTACCACATAGACGAACTTCCTCAATACCGCTGAGAGCGTATTGACAAATCCCGTTATCGGCGATTTTATGCCGCCCACTACCTGAGCCAGCAGCACGTTCTTCGGCGGCAGGCCGGCCAACTCCTTCACTTTCTCCGGCGGCAGCGGCTTTCCGTCTATGACAGCGCCTTTTATCTTGAATTTATCATGATCCTTTGCGAAGGCGGCCAGTATCTTGCAGGTCGCTACTATATCTTCGCCGCTTAACGAGATGCCCATCCCGCTGTCGATCTTGGAGACTTCCGACTCCATCTTTATCTTTTCAAATATTATCTTAAGCGCAGAATTCTTCACTACAAAAAACGTCGAAGACGACTGCTTAAGGTTCCGCCTGAGCGATTCGAGGTCCGCGACGGACGACCCCATATAACTTGTGATCACGAAATTCGGACGCTCCTTGAACCTCGAGGCTATCTCCTCTATCATCAGTTCTTTACAGAGCTTCCCGTATTTATCTTTTGCTATCATGACAATTATTTCCTAAATTCCGACAGGTCCAGCTTCACGCCTGGACCCATCGTAGTCGATATAAAAAGCGTCTTCACATGCTGCCCTCTCAGCCCCTGGGGATTGGACCCCATTATCGCGTCTATGATAGTCATCGAGTTCTCGTAGAGCGCCTCTTCCTTAAAAGAGAGCTTGCCGACCGGCGCATGTATGCCCGCCTGTTTATCCATCTTAAACTCAATCTTTCCGGCTTTAACCTCTTTAATGGCCTTAGCCGTATCCGGCGTAACTGTGCCGGACTTCGGGTTCGGCATGAGACCTCTCGGGCCGAGAACTTTTCCGAGCTTCGCTATGTCTTTCATCATGTCAGGAGTCGCTATAGCTACATCAAAATCAGCCCATCCGCCCTGAACCTTCGCCACTAACTCCTCTGCGCCTACGACATCAGCGCCCGCATCCCTGGCTTTCTTATCCTCTTCACCCTTACAGAACACTACGACCCTGACCTTTTTGCCGGTTCCATGAGGAAGGGCAACCGTGCCGCGGATCGACGCGCTCTGAGCCTGTTTCGGGTCTATACTTAGCTTGGCGGATATCTCTACGGTCTCGTCAAATTTCAGCTTCGGGGCTTTCCTAAGTATTGCGATGGCATCCTTAAGGCTATAGAGCTTCTGTTTATCTACAAGAGCCTGGGCCACTTTCAATCTTTTCGTAAGTTTTTTCATTATCTCCGGCCTATCCTTCTATATCAATTCCCATGCTTCTGGCGGTCCCTATAACGATGTTTATTGCCGCTTCCATATTCTGTGTATTTAAATCTTTCATCTTCATTTTGGCGATCTCTTTTACCTGTTCAATGGTAACCTTGCCGACCTTGGTCTTGTTAGGTTCGCCGCTTGCTTTGGCGATGCCACAAGCGCGCTTCAGGAGCACGGAAGACGGGGGGCTCTTAATAATAAAGGTAAAGGACCTGTCCTCATATGCTGTAATAACAACTGGAAGGGTCAATCCTTCCTGGTTCTGTGTCTGCGCATTGAATCTTTTACAAAAATCCATTATATTCAGGCCGTGCTGGCCCAGGGCAGGTCCTACCGGAGGCGCCGGATTGGCGGCTCCCGCGGAACAATATAGCTTTATTATCGCTTTTACCTTCTTGGCCATTTTAAATCTTCTCCACCTGCCAGGTCTCTAATTCGACCGGTGTCGCCCTTCCAAATATCGATATCATAACCTTTATCTTGCCCTTGGTCAGATTAGCTTCTTCCACCACACCGTTAAAATTCGTGAACGGCCCGTCATTGACCCTGATATTTTCGCCTTTATCAAAAACAACCTTAGGCGTCGGTTTCTCTTTCGCTTCTTTAGCCTGCTTCAGTATCATATCTATTTCATCTTCCCTGAGCGGCAACGGCCTCGCGCCGGCCCCGACGAATCCTGTAACGCCCGGTATACTCTTGATGAGGTACCACGTCTCATCATTCAGTTCCATCTCCACCAATATATATCCCGGGAAGAACTTGCGCTGCGATATCCGCTTCTTTCCGCCCTTCACTTCCGATACCTGCTCTATTGGCACCAGGATCTGGGAAATATTATCTTTA
>JAQUSE010000133.1 GCA_028715235.1 Candidatus Omnitrophota bacterium
GTATCTCAAAGAGCGTCTTCTTGCCGACCTGCGGCAACCCTATTATGCCTATCTTCATCTTATCTCATCCCTTTCGCAAGCTCCATGAACGCCGCTATCACGATAAAAACGAGCAGCATCCACAGGATCACTCTGGCTATTTTTTTGATCATCGCTTCCTCAGTAATTTTTAACACGTTCAGCTTAAACCTAAGCACTGAAAATATTCGCTCTTCCTTTCACTTCGTCCATCTACACGTCCAATAAATTTTATGGGTCCTGCCGCGAGGTCGCCTTTATGTGCTCCGCGCTCCGCGTGGGGTTTACAAGCGACGCTTTAACAGGTGCGTATCTGTATGCCGCCAGGATTGCATACGTTCTTTTAAGTCTTAAGCAGTATAGCCTTGATAAAAGCAATCCTTTAGCGGCGGCACCCCCATCCCACGCTTCGCTTGTGCGCGCATAAAGGCTAGGCCTCGCGTCACCCATAAAATTTCCCAACAACGCTTGCTTTGGCCGGCCAGGTTCGCTTTTCGCTCACCTGTCCGTCCTCCAACCTGCTTCCCAGCTAAAATTTCTTCGCCCTATTATGGCGACGATGGCAAACCGGCCATGTGGGTTGAGCCGTAAATTTTGATACCGTCTCATTAATCCCAAACTACTTAAGCGCCATAGTTACCATAAGAACAAGATAGCTAAACTAATTGAATTAAGCCAAAATACACTTGATATCAAAATTAGGCGAGGCCCACTGGCCGGTTCGGCCATCGGCGCAAGGGCCAGGCGAAAAATTTTATTTATTCAATATCTTGTCAACCGCTCCTAACACATCGTCGGCGGTCACCGCCGCAAGGCATTTAAAACCCATAGCGCAATTATGAGCAAGGCACACTTCACAGCCTGCATCCTTATGGATCACCACATCGTCTTTTCCGACGGGCCCCCAGCGCTTCGGGGAAAGCCCCCTGTCCTTCCTGCCGAATATCACTACTGCGGGCGTACCGACGGCGCATGCGATATGGACAGGCCCCGAGTCGTTTGATATCAGTATCCGCGCGCGCGACAATATACCGGCGAGGTCCCCGATGGACGTCTTCCCCAACAGGTTGATACATGGCTTGTTCATGAACGAGGCGGTCCTGCCGGCGTATATAGCGTCTGCCTTCGACGATATCATTATAACCTTCATCCCCCGCTTCTCGATCAACTCATCCGCCACCTTCGCGAACCTCTCTGCGCTCCATCTTTTAGACGGACAGCTCGCGCTCGGGTTGATGACAGCTATCTTGTCCGCATCCTTAACGCCGTATTTATCGAGCATCGAACGCACCCTCTCCGCGCATTCCGGCGATAGAGGCATATACAAAGCCCGCTCCTTCGGTTCCACGCCTATATATCGCAGCATATCGAGAGCATATTCTATCTCATGCTTCAATCCGAACTGTTTTGTATGGGGCATCCTCTTAGTAAGCAGGAATCCGAGTTTCTTGTCGTAACCGATCCTTTCGGGGATCCCGGCCATGGAAATGACCTGATGCGTACGCGCGGTAGGGTGCAACGCTATGGCTATATCGAACTTCTTACGCCGGAGCTTTGCTATGAATTTCAAATTCCCGATAAGTCCTTTCTGTTTTCCGAGCTTGTCATATATTATCACTTCGTCAAGATAAGGATTGCCTTCCAGTATTTCGCGCGCGTGCGGCGAGGCCATAAAAGCTATGCGGCTGTCAGGATACGCGTCGCGAAGGGCCTTTATGACAGGAGTGGACAGAATGACATCGCCTATCCTGTCGAGCCTGACAATAAGGATCTTCCTATAATTTCGAATTTCGAATTTCGAATTTCGAATTTTATTCATACCCCTCCAACATCATCCTTGCCGCCTCAAAAACCTCATCGGGTGAGACCGACTTCATACATTCGTAATTATATTTACATACGGCGCTTTCGCAGGGCGAGCAGGAGAGCTTCTTTTGTATGGCGACATCGAATTCCCCTGTCGGACCGTATTTACGCGGATCGGTGGGCCCGAAAATGGCGAGGACCTTCGTCCCTACGGCGCATCCCAGGTGCAGAGGCGCGCTGTCGTTTGTGATCAAAAGGTCGGACCGCTTCAGGAGGCTGCCAAGCTGCCTTATATTGGTCTTTCCCGCGAAATCGCATGAACGCCCTTTCATCTTTTTCATTATACCGGCGACCACTTCCTTATCATTCTCTGCCCCTATGAATATTATATTTACCTTACATTCCCTGATCAAGCGGTCCGCAAGTTTTGCGAAACCTTCCGCCGTCCATCGTTTCAGATGGCTCTTAGCCCCCGGACTGATTACTATTATCGGGCCTGTTATGCCCTCCTCGCTCAATAGCCGGTTCACATACTCTTCGTCTTCACGGGGAATATAAATATACGACTGCTCGAGCGCATTTTCTATTCCTAGCGGCTTAAGGCGATGCATATGCCTGGACCTGCTATGCGCCAGCGACTTAGGGAACTTCTGCATAGCGGAGGTGTGGAATTTCGGCGATATCAGAAGCGGGAAGATGGTATTCTTGAGGTCTGCCACAAGATCGTATTTAAGGCTCTTTAATTTAAGCTGGAGCCTTCTCTTTCCGGCAAGCGGCATGCGTTTGTCGTATATTATAAGTTTGAATACCGCGGGATCCTTTTCAAATATCTCTTTACCCTGCGGCCCCACCATGACATCTATCCTTGCCCCCGGAAATTCTTTGGCGAGCGCGCGTATGACCGGCGTCGTCAGTATTATATCCCCGACATTGCTTAAAGTGATGACCAGTATGCGTTTGATCCGGGTTTTATCTATTGTCATGGGCGCGCACCATCGATGGCCAGCATCTTCTCCGCTTCACTCAATACATCCTCCACCGTAATAGCCGCCATACAACTATTATCTTTACATGTAAAATCGTAGCACGGGATCTCGCATCTCTCGTTGCGCGATATCGTTACATATGAGCCTTTGCCGTACGGACCCGTTATATGAGACGACGTAGGTCCAAAAAGCGCGATGACTTTAGCCTTTGCGGCGACAGCTAGATGCATGGGTCCGGTATCGTTCGCCACCACAATGTCCATCCTCTCGAACAGTGCGGCAAGCTGTCCCAGGCTCGTCCTGCCGCAGGCTATTATAGGCGAATCCTTCATCATCTTCTTTATCTCTTCGGCAAGGGCGACGTCCTTGGCGGCTCCGCATATGACTACTTTAACGCCAAAGCGCTCGGCCATAGTGTCGGCAAGGCGCGCGAAATTCTCCTTAGGCCATCTCTTCGGGTCCCAGTTTCCGCCGGGGCAGATAGCCGCCAGCCTGTCTTTATCCGACACGCCGATATCCCGCAGGAATCTCTTCACAAAATCCCTGTCGGGCGCCGTTATGTAGAACTCGTAGGAAGTATCACGCGCGTCGATGCCCTCCGCCCTGGCGATATTCAGGAAATACTCTACCTTGTGCGTTTCCTCCAGCGGCTCTTCGACCGCCGCTGTCAGCAGAAACGACCTGTTCTTCGTAGGATAGCCTATACGTTCCTTGATACCGGCAAGCGCCGTTATAAGGGCCTTAGTGAAAGACCTGTGCAGTATAAAAGCCGCGTCAAAATGTCTCTTCCTTAGGGACAGTATCAACTTCAGCTTCCCCATTAAACTTTTATGGACGCCCTCCTCGTCATAGATGATTATCTCGTCTAGGCGCGTATTCGATTCGAGCATTTCGCGGCATCTCGGATGCAGAAGGCACGCGATATGGCTGTCGGGATAAGCCTCCCTGACTGCCCTTATGAACGGCGTGGAAAAGAGGATATCGCCTATCCAGTTGACATTAACGATCAGTATCTTTTTTTTCATATTATTTACGGATCACTTTAAAGAATTCGTGATATCCTGAAACCTTTATCCAGAAGACAAATAGGTTATCCGCTGTAGACGATATCCGTATCCTTTTTATCGCGAAGATATCGGCCTCATGAGTAAATTCTGTCGGTTTCGTCGCAAAGCCCGCCTCATATCCGGCCTTCTTCGCCGCTGACTTGACGCGCTCATCATAAACGCCCATCGGATAACATATGAACTTGACTTTCTTGCCCAGTTTCTCTTCCAGAATGCGTTTCGAATCCTCGAGCTCGTTCTTAAGGGCGTTATCGTCTATACCCGTGAGAAAGGGGTGCAGCATGGTATGGCTCTCGATATCTATCACTCCGGAATCGGACATCTCCTTGATCTCCGGCCAGCTAAGCCTGTCTTCCCTTCCGGCAAAACCCGCTACAACGAACATAGTAGCCGGTATTTTATATCGTTTTAATACCGGGTAGGCATATTTGTAATTGTCCGCGAATCCGTCGTCCATCGTTATGGCAACTGTCCTCGGCGGCGGGGTCTTATTCTCCGCCAAATACTCTACCGCTTCTTCAAGAGTCACGACATTGTAATTGCGGGAGCGCAGGAATTTCATCTGCCTGTCAAAAGCCTCGGGAGAAACGAACATCCTATTTTCTTTATCGATGGCATAGTCGACTGAATGGTACATCAATATCGGGACCCTATACGCCTTATTTAAAAATACCTGGAGCGAGACCGATAGCGCGATGATGATTATTACAATCGCCGCCAGCATCCTCTTCTTATTTGCCATATCTGCCTTCCAAGACCTCTTTATATAACTCTATTATATTTCCGGCCATATCATCAAGTAAAAATCGCTCCCTCACAAGCTCCCTGCCCCTCTTGCCCATGCTATTGCGCAGTCCCGCGTCTTTGAGGAGCCTTAAAACCGACCTGGATATGGCATCCGCGTCTCCGACCGGAACGAGGATGCCGCTAGATCCGTCTTTGATGATGTTCGCAATGCCGCCGACCCCGGAAGCTACACACCCTCTGCCCGAAGCAAGGGCCTCCAGTAAGGCTATACCCAACCCCTCTTTTACCGAAGGGAAAACAAAAATATCCATAGCCGACAGGTACTTGTGTGTATCGAGTCCCGCATCCGTAAAACAAATGGAATCCTGCAGCCCGAGCGACCGGGCAAGTTCTTTTAATGAGTTTTCATCCGGCCCATTGCCGACTATGAGCGCCTGCGCATCGCCTATTTCCGAGACTATCCCGCGCATGGCCTCGATGAGGAACCTCTGCCCCTTGACCGGCGACAGGCGTCCTATCGATCCGACCACAGGCCCCGGTCGTAAACCAAGCGACCTCTTGATCCCGTTGATCTCATCGGCAGAATATTCTCTCGCGAACCGGGCTGCATCGATCCCGCTGTAGATGACCTCTACGCGTTCCGCGCTTACGCCCTGATCATCTCTCAGGTGTTCGGCAACGGCGTCGCTTATAG
>JAQUSE010000134.1 GCA_028715235.1 Candidatus Omnitrophota bacterium
CGCATGACCGCATGGTATTTACGACCCACACGCCCATAGAAGCCGGAAACGAACAATTTGACGAAAAGTTATTCAGGGATTATTTCGAGCCTTACGCTAATCTGAACGGCTTGGATTATGAGGATATAAAAAAGATATTCCTGCATCCGAGCAGAAGATTTAACAATCAAGATGTGGTCTGTATGGCGGACGCGGCATTAGAACTGTCATGCAGGGCCAATGCAGTGGCGAAGAGTCATGCGAGGGTTTCGCGGACGCTTTATAAGAACGGCGACAAGATAATACCCATAACAAACGCAGTCCACCGCAGGTTCTGGCAGATGAAACCGATGCAGGCCTTCCTCGAGGGCCTGCTTAAGTATGCGAAATCCCTTGGTCATTTGAAAAGGATGGCAATAGATAGGCTGAATGAAGAGCAGATACGCCAGCTCATCGGCTACGCTGATCCGGACAAATATCTCGCGATGCGAAAAGCCGCAAAGAAGGCCGCCATTGAGGATCTGAGGCAGAAACGTCCGGCAAGCCGGCTCGAAGGGCTCGATGAAGATGCCCTTACAATCGTCGTCGCGAGAAGGGCCGCTCCATATAAACGTCTCGACCTGGTATTGAGAAGGATCGAGAGGCTGCGCGAGGAAGCAGAAAAGCGCGGCGTAAAACTTCAGATCGTTTTCGCCGGTAAAGCGCATCCTGCCGATAATGACGGCAAGGAGATAATCCGCAGGGTGAACGAATTTATTATGAGCGGCCGCAACAAGGGCGATGTCTTTTTCGTGGAGAATTACGATATTGATGTTGCGAAGGGTCTTATCTCGATGGCAGATATATGGCTGAACAACCCGATACCGCCGCTTGAGGCTAGCGGCACAAGCGGCATGAAGGCCGGATTGTGCGGCGCCGTGAGCGTATCAACTCCGGATGGTTGGGTGCTGGAAGCTGAAAACGCGTGGGATGAGGAGAAACAGGAACCTAAGCCTTTAAGCGAGATAAAGGGCGCGGCGTTCCTGTTCAAAGAAAGTCCGATAGAGGTGAAGGATGATAAGGATATAGAGTCGGCTAATAGAAGGGATGAAGAGACGGCCGACAATATGTTAAAGGCGCTTACAGAAGTCATGGAAGTTTACGCGAACAATAAAAACCGCTGGGCAGAGCTTTCAAAGAATGCCGTATACGATACTATGGCGCACTTTACGATGGGAAGGTTCGCCGGCGATTATGAGAGAGATATGTATCTGCCTAGCTTACGCGAGAGCAGGGCGCTTGCCGCGGCCACGGCAGCAAAAGGATTAGTTGCCCCATCAACTCTGCCCATTACCCAGTCTATAAGCAGATGGTGGTATAACAGAGTATTGAGGCTTAACCTTGGCGAGGAAGAGCTTCTAAGGGTAACGGCTCTTGAGATAGCCCCATGGTTCGAGCAACTCATCAAAGTCGGCATACCTTTCGGATTATTCGCTATACTCGAACGTCTCTTCCCGGCCATAGGCCTGTTCCGCACAGGCATCCTCACCTCTATTATAGGTATAGGCGGTCTTATATTCATAATTCTGCATTTGAAGAGCATGAGGGCGCCTCCGGTAAGAATAGGGACAGTCCCCACCTCGGTGGATTCTACAGTCCGGGGACAGTCCCTATTTAAGCAACTCGCCGCCCCAGCCATCATAAGCATATTTGACACAATCGCCGTATTCTTCCTGCCTACAAGCCCCTGGATAGCCATAGGTGTTACCGCAATTTCGCACTTTATCGTAAACTTCATCATCATGCGGCTGCGCATGCGAGGCCATGAAATAGGGTACGCGACGCTGCAGGCAACAGCTAAGGTTGGAGTAGTTTCGGTGGTGCCGTCTCTGCGGTTAAATGTGGATAATAGAATAGTCGATGACAATTTTATGGAAGCAGTCCGTTATTTCAACTCTGAAGTGCTGGTTTCATCCAAGCCTTCGGGCCTGCCGCTGGAACCGTTTACCTGGGAGAAGGTTTTGGATGTGGTCGAATTATTCAGGGGGGACAGAAAAAATAAAGAGTATAGCGATGAGATCAGGACAGAGAGATTACGCACGCTAAAGGAAAGGTTGCCGGTTGATACGGATATATTGAAAATAGCCAATACCAGATTCGACAATGAGAATGATTTATTCGACGCGGCAGTCGATCTGTATATTTATATCATCGGCCGGCAGATATTGATAGATCATGCTAAGAAAGGCGAAGGGAGGGCGCATGCAAAACCAGGTTTGCCGGGATTTGATACAGTCAGGGAATATCGGCCGGTAAACGCCTTTAATTCTTATTTACCTCATCCGGCAGGCGCTCATAACAGGATGGCCTATTTTATAGTAAGTTATCTATTCAGAAATAACGGATACAAGGGCGCACTTTTTACCCGTAGAGAGGAGTTTGGAAACAGCGGGCTGTTCGGTTATTATTTCGTTACAAATAACGCATCTGCAAAACCCCGGTTAATGAACTTTTTTAAAGCACACATGAAGAAGGAAGGCCCGGACATGGCGGGAGATTTTGCCGGAAGCATCCAAAGCGATTTCTTCGCCGCGCTGAAACAGGAAGGGCTGCTTCTGCCTAAATACGCAAGACAAGAATGTATAATAACATCCAATATCCTGGCGGAAATATTGTCCGCGCGATTTAATATTCCGATAGGAGGCAATGATAGTGTGAGGATTGAAATTATCCCCGGGTATTATAAGTATAAAGACGCGCTTCCTGTATATCATCAATGGATAGCCGTGTATACGGGAGACGAGGAGCCGTCTTTATATATTGACGCCTCATTCGGGCAGTTTGAATCGACTTATAAGGATACAGTGATCGTAAGGCCGTATTTCGAGAAGAGCAAAAATCTAATTGATTCCAGATCCGACTTCCTCGATACGATAGCAACCCTTGGAATGGATTTGGACGGAATAAACGAATTGTCTTTGCGGTCGGAAGAGGTGGGTGCGGCGCCGAAGATCGTCATAAGATATAATGACTATCTTCATGCCGAACGGATAAGAAGCGGGAAATGGGTGTATCCGTTTGAACAGACGATAAGGTCTGCTATGGATCGCATAAAGATTCGGTTTGCCAGGCCGTGGCAACCCGCTACTCTACCTCTTACCCAGTCTATTGGTAGGTGGTGGTATAACAAAGTGCTTAAGCTTAAATTGGGCGAGGAAGAGCTTCTAAGGGTAACAGCTATAGAGATAGCCCCATGGTTTGAGCAGATACTTAAGATAGGCGCACCTTTCAGCCTCTTTGCGGTATTAGAATATTTATTCCCGGCCATATCAATATTCCGTACAGGCATACTCACCTCTATTATAGGTATAGGTGGGCTTATATTTACAATTTTGCACTTGAAGAGCATGAGGGCGCCTCCCGATAAGATATTCAAGCAATCGATAGCCCCAGCCATAGTAAGCATCTTCGACACAATCGCCGTATTTTTCCTCGCATCAAGCCCCTGGATAGCCATAGGCATTACCGCTGTCTCGCACTTTATCGTCAATTTCGCAGTAACGAGGCTCCGCGAGAAAGGCATAGGCGTGGGGTATGCGGTACTGCCGGCCGACATGAATGAATTGTGGGATAAACCGGCAATAATGCCCGGATCAATATTTGGAACCGGATGGTTCGCGAGCCTGGCTGTGTCTCCACTGATAGAGGAGCTGTTGCGCGCCTTGTTTTATGTAAACGGCGGTTGGGTTGGTTTCTTCTATATATCGGCTACTTTGATCGCTGTCCATTACTTCAATAAATCCGCCTACATCGAATTGTATAAGAAGATGAATAATGGCGAGGAGCCGCCCGGCGGAGCCGATATGTACCAGCGCGTTTTCGGCATACCTGTAGCGGTGATGCTTGGAACGCTTTTTGTAGCGGCCCTTTCCTGTTTTACGGGTATTAAAAATACTTTCCCGGATATTGCCGCTAATTTTATGATCGCTCACCTGACAGGCAATATTTTCGCGAAGCTCTACAGTTTGCGCTATCCAAGGGATATACTTATGCCCGCGAGCCTGGCGCCGGTCACGACCAGGCAGGCGCATGACCTGTACCACAGCAACATCTCTCAGGAGATGCGTAAGATCTCGGACACGCTGGATGCCAGGCTTAAGATATACGGTTTACGGCTCGGTTCTCGTCCTCACCGCGGCGGCATAATGCATTATGATATAGAAAAAGCGATAAAGGATATAGTGGAGGAAGAGCGCAGGCGCATGTTGCGCGCAGGCAAAGTCGATGACGATGTAGACGGACAGGAGATAGTCCTTTTTACGGGGCTGCACCCTGTAAAGTTATGGCTGGAAGACGGCATCGTAGTAATACTGAACCCCGGTTTCGACGTAGACCATGCAGGCCGCAATGAGCTGACCGTTTATGCCCGTAAACGATCCAAGGTCATCCATGAGAAGTCGGAGCTGAAAGGGTGGATGCATTTTGCCGAAAGCGAAGGTATCGCGTCCGAGGAAGATATCGTCGAGAAGTCTGTGCTCGGCGACAGGATCATGGAATGGGCCAATAAAAGAGACGCCCAAGGCATGCTTGTAAATAAGGACAAAGCCGCTGAGGCCAGAAAGAGGCTTCATCAGTCGGCATGCCGCAAAGAGCTGGAATATCTTCTTACAAACGAATGGGGGCTTTTCCCAACAGCCTCCGGGGAGATTATGCGCAGGCTGCCCAACGCGGCGATAGAATATATCATCGATAACGGACTTAAGATAGAGATATTAAGACTCGGCAGCCCTGCCCGGAACCCGGACCTGCTGGATATATCCCCTGACGGGAAGACGATAGATATATCCTACAAATGCCTCGCGGCGCATACGCCGCAGTGGTTCGAGCATCGTATATTGAATTACATACACTTCAGAAGGCTGCTTATTTCGTATGACCACAGTCTCGAATACGCGTGCGCCGTCGAATTCTGGGCGGAATACCAGACGTTCAAGGCCCTCGAAAAGACGAACCCGGACGGCGCCGGGTTGACGCCGGACCTGAAAAAATACTTCAATGCCTGTACCGCATGGGTCACTCCCCAGCTTGATGAAGAAACAAGGATGCGGATCGTGACCGAAAACATATACGGCGATGTAACCGACCGCCTGGAGGACGCGCTGGTAGAGGAGGGGGAGACGCGCAGGAATGCCGGTCTTGCGATTGAAGACCTGGACGCGGATTACATCGTAAACATTATCGCCTTCGACGATCTGAATTTGGAGTTGAAGGAAAAACTCGAAGAGCTCGAAATGGAGACCGAGGACCTTGGCATTGGCGATAATCTGGACCCTTATA
>JAQUSE010000135.1 GCA_028715235.1 Candidatus Omnitrophota bacterium
GGTATCAGTCAGGTCCAGGACGTCCCGGGCTATGTCGTCGCCTACCTGGCGTTTTAACCAGACATACAGTTCGTCATGCAACCGCGATTTTTGCGCAGCAAGCGATTTATCGAGCCCGTCGGCAAGTTGTGTATAATAATCATGCTTGACCTCATTCTGCGAAAGGAGATTGTCGTAGTTCTTTTTCTGTTTAATGACCTCTGCCTGTTTTTTCCGGAGGTCATCATCCAGGAACGAAAAACGGACCATAAGATCGGTCAGGTGTTTATTGATCGCAACCATGTCGGGATCGAGTATCTGGCCCGTCGTGGTAATAAAATGCGGTGTGTTCGTGAGTTCTCGCCAGTAATCGAAGGATTCCTCGGCCATCTTCGAGAACTCCGACATCAGTGTTACCATAAAGAATTTCTGGTCAAGCGAGGTATACTTTGTCTCAAGTCTCAGGGCAACGAGTTCCAGAAGGCTATTGAAGACCTCGGCGCGTTTTTTGAACACCAGGGCCGTTTCGGCGTCGGTCTGTTTCATGCCTGCCTCTTCGGCCGAAGCCCGCATATTGATGACATTAAAGATGTTCTCGGAAGCCTGACGTTTTAACGACATCTCCGTGGCACCGTGTGCGTAGCGGTCGTTGTCGTTCGTTATCGCTATCAGGCTGGTCCTGAGCCGCTGGGCGCTGTCGTAGCCGCGGCGAACAACCTTTTTCAGGTTCATGTATATGCCTTCATAGTCGGTCGGGTTCGATCCGACGTCCTGGCCGGCGTACGCATCGAACGCGAGCCAGGTATTTGCATTTCTGCCTGCGGCGCCTTTTGCCATAGTCGCGTCGCGGTATTGCTTGTCGTACTTGCCCTGCGCCGATTTCTTGACATCATTGGCAAGGTGATACGTTTCGGTAGAAAACGCTGCGACCGCCAGTGCTGTATAAGGTATATCTGCCTGTAGAGGCCGGTCGTTCGTGCCGTCGTAATTGGCATAAGCAATGTCTGAAGCGACGTAAGCTTTCGGCAATGTCTGGCCATTGGTGTGGACGAGGAGTTTATCGTTCATGAACGTTATGGTATCGAAGAAATCTTCAGCGCCTGAGGCCGAATCGAATTGTTTAACATGGTATGATGAAAAGCCGACGCTGAATACGTTATCGAGCGACAGGTTAAGGTTGTTCTCGACAATCCGGTTGCCTTCCAGGGTCACATAGCCGTAGGTACGGTAGAGGTCAGCGCGAGGCTCTGTCGAAGGCGCCTGCGGCAGTTTTTCTTTGACGGCGACCGTATACCGCGGGAGTTTGACACGGATCTCGCCTGCGCGCTCTATCGTCACTTTCCCGCCGCCGACTGTAGCGACCTGATACCCGGACTTGAGTTTTGTCTTGCTGACATCGAGTACTGCCGTAGCGCTGGTCGATGTCGACATAACATACGTTACCGTAGCGTATCCGACGTTGATCGGGATTCTTCCGGGTGTCCAGAGCGGATTACCGGCATTGGCCTGTTTTTCAGCCTCGGTTACAGGCCGGATCGCGCCGACGTCTTCAATAACAACGGTTTGATCAGGCGGTAGACGGTCAAACAGGAACTGACCCTGATACGATATCCTGACGAGGTTATCGACCAGCTCTGCCTTATATCCGTCAAGGAGAGACTGATACGTGATCAGATTATCCTTAACGTGAACGGTCCCGAGGTTCTTTCCAGTCGGATCGATTATTGCCATGACGTTGGGAGGCGCAGAGATAACAAAGGTACCGTAACGCGTCAGGACCGCTTCGTTACTGGTCGGCGTGAAGTCAAAATTGACATGGTAGAGCTGATCGTTTATGGTCGTTTGTATCAGGTCCTGTGTCATACCGCGGATATAAAGGTCTCCCATGTAATCCTCGCCGTCAATAATGGTTATCGGGACGCTGGGGATATCGACCTGAAAATCTTTTGCCAGGCGAGTCAACGTGTAAGTCTTTGAATGCCATTTATCATAGGTGCTGAGGAAGGCGGCTTCCTGCACGCTGAGTGTATAATTGCGGTCAAAGGCATGGCTGAACTCTTTCTCTGATTCCATGCCGACTGAGAACGGTACGACAATGCCGTCCTCAAGCCGCTTCGGGTGGAAAACGCCGGTCTCGGCCACAAGTTCATGGGCCTGGGTTGTCAGTATTTTGTAGAGCTTGCCCTTATAATGAGTAGGATACGTTCCGCTCAATTTGAGATATTTGTCGGCATACTCGTCGAAAAGTGTATCGATCTGATGCTGGTTCATCGCACCAGGAACGATATTCACGATCGGCAAGGCAACGGCCTTTTCAGTCAAATAACCCATGCCGTTATCCTCCCAGATAAAGCCGTGCTCGCGGAGATCGTCCCATAAAACCTGTTCAGTCGCGCCCGAGATCAGGCCGATCTCATGTACCAGATCCATTTTTACGATATAACTGCCTAACAGAGTTTTATAGCCGTTAAGATCCCTGACCAGCTGGCCGGTCGTCCAGTTTCCGACGATGCATACATAGCCGGCATAATCGCGCTCTGTCCTTGTAACGACCTGGCCGACAACGCGCCCATACGGGTCACGAACATACTGGATGTGGCGGCCTTCGTCCTGGGTGTGGACTTCGGTTTCAGCGTCCTTTGACACACTGGTCGGCGTCGCCGGCCTTGAATCCGGGTGCGCAACATGATCGGGGTTGGTCCCGCATTTTTCTTCAAGCTCATCAGAGTAGCCGTCGCCATCGCTGTCGAGTTTATTTGCCTTCCATTGCGTTTCGTCGCCGTGCCAGTTCCGCGCGGCAATCTCCACCTCGATCAATGCATCGGCATATGAACGCCATAATCCGGTAGCTCCGGCCATGGCAAACGGCTTTGATTCCGGGTCTCCTCTATCACCGATCTCGGCAGTAAAGCGCGTGATCTCATCGGTCAATAAATTAACATTATGGACGGCCAGCTGCCATTTCCGGTAAATTCGGTTAAGATCGATCGTGTCCGTGTAAACCTGACGCGCCAGGGTCATATTGTCAGGATACGCCGCTGCCTGTTTCCTGCATGCGTCTGCCTTTTCTTTGGCCGCATACCATTCCTTCTTATAGGCAAGGATATCGCTGTTCAACACATCGACTTTCGTTTTTAACTGTTGGATCTTCTCTTCCTTAGACTTGATCTTGATCATTATCGTTTCCGCGCGATGTTTCCAATTTTGCCAGATCGTCTCTGACCGCGTCACCTGCCACTGGAGATAACGCGCATTTTGATCGCGCAGTAACCAGCCGCGGAATAGCAGGAATTGCGGTTCCTGCGTGGACTGGCCAACGCCTGAACCGTACAACGCATTGGTTACGTATGCGCCGGCCCACAGCGAATACGACTTTCGATAGCTGTCAGAAACCGACGTAACGCCTTGCCGCAGCTGTGTATTTGATTGCGGCAACGTCGCGGCAAGCGGATTGCCGGCGAGCGGATAGAACGGCCTGAATTTTGCGGTATAGCCGCTGAAAAGCCGCTGCTGTGTACCGCTTACCGAAATGATCTGCCCGGGTATCGCGATAAATTCGTCCCCGACGACATTCGGCCGCAGTATAGGAAGAACCGATGTCCCCGGCACCGTCGGAGGTGTCGTTATATACGGGAAAGGCAACGTTGCAACGGTCGAGCGATACGTGTACTCAAGGACAGTCCCGCACGGCACATATGCCGCGCGCGCCTCTGCCTCTTTAAGCTCGGCGAACGTTTTTTTGTACTGAACAAGCGAATGCAGTATTGACCGGCCGAGCTGTTCAGTCTCCTCGATATTCGTGTCATATTCATAGTATGCCGTGGCGATCCGTTCCTGGCATTCGGCAAGTTTCTGCGTCACTTTCTGCGCATTTTCGTAGAGCTTTTTGGTATCAGGCGACGCGGCAATATCCAAACGCATATCCGCGATGATCGTTTCGGCAGTGCGGGCAAGGTCCTTTACGGTCGTCATGATCGTTCTCATGTGGCCGTTCCATGTCTTTGCCTGCGCCATGGTGTCTTCGGCTATCGCAACCCGCGCCGCATGTTGCGCCTCCCAGAGCGCTGCTTCCTGGCATAACGGGTCACCGTATGGATTTTTCTCAGCCATGACCTGCCGGTAATTATTTTCGGTAGTGCTATATGACGCCTGTACTTGTGACTCGATCCATGTTCCTGCTGTCGGATCAAGCGGATTAACGCTCCTGAATGACGACCGTGAGCCGGTCATTATCTTGCGTACCTGAGCCTCGATAGCGTCCAGGGAATTTTTGATCTCAACAGAGTTGATCTGCTGGCCGACCTGCCAGCGGAGGCTCTCCAGAGAAGTCAGGTTTTCTTCAAGGCCGTTTAAGACGAGGAAAGCGCCGTCTTCATAATGCTGAGAATCGTCAAAGAAATATGTTTTTTCAAGCCTGAACGAAACCTCAAAACTGGGGGCTATCCCAGGAATAGTCGCAGGTCCGGCCGTTAACCCCGCAGTATTGAGTGTCGAGGCTGCAGTTATTAAATATTTATACGGCAACCGCGAAGGATCGGGGTCGGCACGGTTATCTGTTTCAGGGATCCAATATTGCGGCTCTACACGGGCAATATAAGCGCGTAACTGCTTAACGAACTGATTCTTTCCTGTCGATGTTAGTGTCCTGTACTGCTTTAACAGCTGAAACACCGATTGTCTGTCACCGGCAAGCAAGTAACCTCTCATTTGGGACACATCCTCCAACGCATCAAACGCCGGCAGGATATTGCCGAGTCCGTCAATATAGCCGTTAGTGAGCAGATCATTCCACGTAAATGCGCTGCCGTATGCCGTGCCGATAAACATCTGCGGTGTAATGGCGTTAGGCTGATTCGGCGTTACCGCAGCCTTTAGGATCGCGAAAACAACGGGTTTTTCGGTCGCGGTAATATGAGGCAGGTTCGGCATTAGCGATACATCGGTCCAGCCATCGACCATCGATTGGACGTTTCCGGATGCGTCGATTATGCCGTAAAAGATCATATCGTTCCACGCTAAGGCAAGCTGAGCGATAACGCCCTGAAACTCCTGTTGTTTAACGATACCGGAAGGCAGCTGGAGTTTGGCTGCGAAATTGACCAGGCCGCTAAACTGCTTCAGGATATAAAACACCTGGTCCCTTTGGGTTGTGCTGAAACCTGGCAATGTCATATTTGCCGGGCGCACGCAGGCGTTAAATGCCGGCATGATAGACCCGCCGCCTGAAACGTATCCACGGGTGATAAGTGCCTGCCAGAGGACAGCCGTATCAGGCACGACACCGGCAAATATTTCGGGTTG
>JAQUSE010000136.1 GCA_028715235.1 Candidatus Omnitrophota bacterium
CTATAATAGCAGTTGTCATCCTGTTTTTGACGGCGCTGGGCGTAAGGCTGGGCATGGTAAATACGGGCAGGTTCGGCAGAAAGAAGAAAGATAATGGGAAAAGAAAAGACAAGGGCTCGTAATGCAGAAATTTAATGAGATATGCAGTATGACGATAAAATGGTGCCTGTGCGCGATAGTCTTTGCTGCGCCGTTCTCGAAATCGATATCCGAGATAGCTATAGCTCTTGCCATAGCCGTATGGGCGGTGAAGAAAGTATGCAATAAAGATCTTCGCATCCATAAGGACGCCTTGATCATCCCTTTTCTGATATTTGTGGTAACGATCATACCTTCGTTCTTCAATTCAGCATATCCTGCCATCAGCGTAAAAGCCTTTTTTACCAAAGTTTTAAAATATGTATTCCTGTATTTTGTCATGGTTGAATCAGTGGACAGCCTATCTAAGCTTAAAGACATCCTTATCATGGCGGTCGCGTCCATTGTGGTGATAATGGCGGATGGGTTTATACAATTCAACTTAGGCATAGATCTACTGCACGGTTATCCGTCATTTAAGGGCTATATGCCGATCATGAACGTTGACGTCGCGTCGAATTATTTCAAAGGGTTTCCAACCGCGTCATTCCCGTATCCTAACGATCTTGCGGCATGGATATTGCTGGCTATCTTTCCTGTAGTCTGTGTCGCCATATTTGGCCTTAAAAAGACGAAAGCGCGGTATGCCGCATGGCTCATCTCCATAGGCCTGTTTGTCCTATTCTTTTTAACCAAGGCGCGCGGAGCGTGGATAGGATTAGGGCTATCAACCGTGTATATAGCTGTCTCTAAAAATAAGATATGGTTGATAGCTATCCTGGTATTGATGTTAGCTGTTCCGTTTTTATTCAGGATGGAAATGGCGCAGCATATATTTTCCAGAGTAAGCGTCGATGACAGGATAGGCATGTGGAAGACGGGATGGCAGATATTTACGGAGCATCCCGTTACGGGGAACGGCCTCAATACATTTTTCCGGAATTTTCAAAAATACAGGAATGACGCTGATAAGGGTATGAAAGGAAGCTATGCCCATAATTGCTATCTTCAGATGGCCGCCGATACCGGCATTATAGGTCTGGGAGGATTTTTATTCCTCATAGCCGCGTATTTTTTGTCTGTGATAAAGAGCCTCCGGAAGATAAGGGACGATCTTTACCAGTCGGTCCTTTGGGGACTGTCCATAGGCATATTCGCGTTCCTGGTACACAGTTTTTTTGACACCAACCTCTATTCATTGAATCTGGCCACGTTATTTTGGTTCGCCATAGGGTTAAGCGGGGCGATATCAAACGTCGCTCAGGACAAGGGCGTATCAACGATATGAATATTTTGATAATCAATCCGTTCGGTATAGGCGATGTGATATTTTCGACTCCGTTGGTCGCGATATTGAAGATGAAGTATCCTGAAAGTTTCATAGGCTATATATGCAATAAGAGGGCATATGAGGTCCTGAAGACAAATCCCAACCTCGATAAAATGTTCCTTTACGAGAAAGACGACTACAGGCACATCTGGAAGAGGTCGAAGACAGGATGTCTGAAAGAGATATTTTATTTTTTAGACAAGATAAGGAAGGAGAAATTTGACCTGGTAATAGACCTTTCGCTGGGATACCAGTACAGCATGTTAATGAAACTTATCGGGATAAAGGATAGGATAGGTTTTAATTATCGCAACAGGGGCAGGTTCCTGACCAGGAAGATAGATATAGAAGGGTTCCATGAAAAGCATGTCATAGAATATTATCTCGACCTCCTCAGGCTTATTGATATAGATATTTCAGGATATGATGCGGGGCCGAAAGTCTATACCGCCGCCTCGCAAAAAGGTCCGGCAGACAGATTTCTCGAGGAGCACGCTGTCACGGATAAAGATATGATCATAGGGGTGGTCGCCGGCTGCGGCGCAAGCTGGGGCGCAGACGCCGTATACAGGAGGTGGGACGGAAAAAAATTCGCGCTGCTGTCAGATATGCTCATGAAACGGTATGGAGCCAGGATACTTTTACTCGGAGACCATAAGGACGCGGATGTATGCCGCGATATAGAGGCGTTTACGGATGACAAGGTCATCAACCTGTGCGGCAGGACATCCATGGGGGAGTTTGTGGAGTATCTGACAAGGTGCAGGATGGTGGTGACGAACGACGGGGGGCCTCTCCATACGGCTGTGGGCCTGGGTGTGCCGACCGTTTCCATATTCGGCCCGGTCGATGAGGTCGTGTACGGGCCATATAAGAGCGATGTCGTCCACAGGGTCGTATCAAAAAAAGAGTTACCCTGCCGCCCGTGTTATAAGCGGTTTAAATTCAATAAATGCGATAACAGGCTCTGTCTCGATTCAATCACGGTCGATGATGTCATGAAGGCCTGCGAAGAGGTCATTGCCGCGGGCAAGGAAGAGAGATGAGGATCGCTTTAATCTATCCGTCCATCTACGAATCCGGTTTTAATAAAGACGGGCGGGATATCGTATTTAACCAAGTCCATCCGGGGCTGTGTTACCTGAGCGCCGTCTGCAAGAAAGAAGGCTTTAAGGATATAACGCTTGTGGACTTGAGGACGCTGCGGGGTTGGGATGATTTTAAGGAAAAGATACGCCAGGCCCGCCCGGAAGTCGCCGGGATCACCATGATGAGCCCTGACTATAGTTATGCCATGCAATGCGTCGATATAATAAAAGAAGCGGCCCCCGCGGCAAAGATAGTGGTAGGCGGATATCACCCCACCATAATGACGGACCAGGTCGCGGCGAACGATAAGGTTGATCACATTGTAGTAGGCGAAGGCGAGATAACTTTTCCCAAACTTTTGCGCCGGCTGGAGAGAGGCGAGAGCGTAAGCCGTATAATAAAAGGCGAGATGCCCGACGTGGATTCGCTCCCATTTATCGACAGGGAGCTCTTCGATTGCCTGGAACTACCGTTCGATTTCTTCCTCCCGGTCCCGTTCTTTTCGATACTTGGAGGCAGGGGATGCCCATATAATTGTAATTTCTGTTCTCCGGCCGGCAAACTGATGCACGGCTACAGGATAAGGCGAAGAAGCGTCGATCACGTCATAGAAGAACTGCGGTTCCTTCGCGACGTATACACGTTTAACAGCCTCCAGTTCTGGGACGACTGTTTCACGGAGGATAGGGGTTGGGTAATGGAGTTTTGTGAGAAGTACAAGAGGTCCGGTTTTGACAAGCCTTTCATCGTCCAGACGCGCGCCGATATAATATGCAAAAACCCCGATATGATGAAGGCCCTCAAGAAGGCCGGGCTTGTTATGGCCCAGATAGGTTTCGAGAGCGGCAACGATCGCGTGTTAAAGTTCATGAATAAAGGGACGACGGTCAAGCAGAACCTTGGCGCGGCCAGGATCTGCAAGTCTCTCGGCATAAAGGTATGGGCATATAATATGTTCGGGCTTCCTACGGAGACGAGTGAAGAGGCGCAGGATACGGTCAGGATGATAAAAAAAATAGCGCCATACAGGTCGAGCGCGGCGTTCTTTACGCCGCATCCGGGCAGTCATTTTTACGAATATTGTAAAAAGAACGGCCTGTCGCTCATAGACCATAATGACGCCTTTGCGCGTTATCCGGAAGTAGACAAGCCTAAGATAAAAGGCGTGGACTATGACGCCATGAGGAAGTTGGCCAGGGCGTCGAAGGACCTGTCCCCGGCAGTGAAGCTGAGAATAAGGATCGAAAGGATATTTGCCCATAAGAAGAACAAGGTCTTCAGGATAAGGTTCGCCGAGTGGCTTGCGAAATATCCGTCTTTGAACAAGACGGCGGTTTTAAGGATGATGAATCAGGCATCGTGAGGGGTGATATGCCGAGAGTAAGCGTAGTAATGCCGACGTATAATTGCGCCAGGTACCTGGGGGAATCGATCGACAGCGTCCTTGACCAATCATATAAGGACCTGGAGCTGATAGTAGTGGACGGCGAGTCGACCGACAACACAGACGCTATAGCCGCCTCATACGCGAAGGACCCCAGATTCGTTTTTATAAAGAAGCGCTCCGGCATCGCCGGCGCGCGCAATGTGGGGATAAGGGCCGCCAAGGGCGAGTTCATAATATTCCTCGATTCGGACGATCTTTTGCTGGAAGGGACCATAGCCAAACAGGTGGCTTTCATGGACAGCCATAAGAAATGCGGGATATGCTACGCAAACACGATATATTTCAATACGGATACGAAGAAAGAAGTGATGACCACCTATCATAATTTTTCGGGCGACATATTCTATTACCTTAAGAGGAACAATTTTATCCATCCGTCCGCTGTGATAGCTACAAGAAAGCTTTGTCTGGAAACGATGTATGACGAGACCCTGCCGCCGCACGAAGACTGGGACTTTGTCCTGAGGATAGCGCTCAAGGGCGTGAAGTTCTATTATATAAAAGAGGTCCTTACAAAGATAAGGGTAAGGGGCGGCAGCACGACTACGGGAAATAAGGATTTCAAGCTGGCCAGAGACGTCGTCGGGCTTAAGGCGAAGATGGTCTATTGGAGGCAGTTCAAGAGCGGGATGAACGTCTATTCTCTGAACGGCTGGTGGACTATATACAGGTACCTTAAATTCAAGATAGGGGCGTTCCTTATCGGTTTCCCGGAAGCAGCGCGTTATAACAGGCCCGTTCCCAATGAGTTGGTCGGGTGAAATTTTTCGCTCCACCACAGGGCAGCTTAACGGCAGGCGCCCTTTCGGCTAATTTTGCCGTCAAGAGTATTGAGCTTGGTATTAGTTATATATTTTTTATCTTGCTGTTATGGAGACAACGGCTCTAAAGGGTTTGTGTTGCGGTGCGGCCTCGGCAAAATATAACGCCTCAAGGGCAACCTGCCGTTATCTGCCCCTGCAGTATGAGCGAAGAAATTTTACTAAGGGGGCAGGATAGAAGTAGCTTCGGCAATCGCCCGCAAGTTCCCTGCCCGCCTGACATAGACGAAATCGGGCAGGCGGGTGCCACCTGAGTAGCGAAAAATTTTACTGAAGGAGTGAGTTTGGAAATTTTTACGGGTGATGCTCCTTCCAGACTTTTTCTCGCAAAGGGCGAAGTTTGGGATGGGGCAGTACAGATACCCGCATAGAATATACCGATATGTAATGACTGAATGTCAAGTTAGACCGTTATCTACACCTTTTAGTATAAAGAAATAGGGAGATTGTAAACCCCAAACGAGCCCTTTAAAAGAAAAAGTCGAAGGAGCAGCAGGACCCGTAAAAATTT
>JAQUSE010000006.1 GCA_028715235.1 Candidatus Omnitrophota bacterium
CTTCCCTTCCTTAAAGTCCTCTATCTTAAACGCGGAGACCTTGTCCATACGGTTACCCCCTCCCTGCCTTTGCGGCACGGAAATACCCGGCCAGGAGCTTATCGCCCTTCATGGCCTCTTCAACGGTCCCCAGGTCCTCCGGCGTGTCCACGCTGTACGTCACGTATTTCGTCGGGACCATTTTTACCTTATATCCGTTTTCGAGGACCCTCAGCATATCGACCGACTCGACGATCTCGAGCGGCGTCTGCTTAAGCCCGTTGAACTTCAAAAGGAAATCCCTCCTGAAAGGTATTATACATACCTGCTTACGCATCGGCACGGTCTTCGCGCCCTTCTTCCATGACGGAATCGGCTCGCGCGAAAAGTAGAGCGCAAAGCCGTCATTATCGACCACGACTTTCACCTCGTTCGGGTCCTCCTGCTCCTGTCTGGTCATGATATCGGCCATTGAGTTCGACACGAGTATCGAGCTGTCTTCGACAAGCGGCCTCACGGCCTCGTCTATCATTTCCGGCGCTATCATCGGCTCGTCGCCCTGTATCATCACGACTATGTCCAGCTTCTTTCCGGTATCCGCCTCGATCTTAAGCATGGCCTCCGCCGCGCGATCGGACGCCCTCTCATGAGTATCCTTTGTCATGATGCACGGCGCGCCTATCGATTTCGCGTAATCACTCACCTCGCTATCGCATGTGGCTATATAGATACCGTTAAGGAGCTTGGACATGCGGCTGCGGAAATAGACATGGCCTATCATCTCCATGCCGAGTATCCTGGCAAGGGGCTTTCCGGGGTATCTTGTCGACGCCATCCTGGCGGGTATTATAGCTGCGATATTCATCTCTTATCTCCTCATCTTCCTGCGCGCGGCGGTTGTTTCATCCATGCATGACCGGCCCAAAAAGAGCGTATCGAGGCTGAACCCTAAGAACCTGTAGCCTTCTTCGGATTTTTTAGCAAGCAGCCGGCTGTCCGGCGGGATGACGTGAAACCCGGCGCATTTATTCATCCGTTTCGATACAGAAATCACCTCTTTAAGCGCCGCCTTGACGTCGGGATGTTCGAATTCCCCAGGTCTTCCCAGCGAAGCCGACAGGTCATACGGTCCCACAATAAAAGCATCCACCCCCGGGGTCGCGAGTATGCCTTCTAGGCTTTCGACCGCGTCTATATGCTCTACCTGGACGACAACTACGCTTTTTTTATTGACCCAGTTTTTATACTTCCCGAATTCAAGGCCGTACCCCTGCGCCCGCGCAAGGCCGACGCCCCTCTTCCCGACAGGCGGATATTTGACGGCGCTGACCGCCCTCTCGGCATCTTCCGGCGAATTCACCATAGGCACGATCACGCCGTGCGCACCGGCATCCATGACCCTCTTTATTAGATTAGGGTCGTTCTTGCCGACGCGCACTAGAGGCACGACGCCTGACAGCCCGATGATCCGTATAAGGTCCTGGGCAATTTCGATGGTTATAGCCGAATGTTCCATATCGACTGTGAGCCAGTCGAACCCGCACCGGGCCATGATCTCCGGTATGGCCGGGGACGCAAGCGTGATCCAGGATCCTATAGTAAGCTTATTGGCTTTTAACCTGGCTTTCAGGTCTATCATGATCGGTCCTTTCTATATCTCTACATATTTTTCAGTAGAGGTTCTTAATCTTAATATGTTCATAACGATCCTGATGTTGCCTTTTGTAATTATCCGGGCCCTTACTCCGGCATAAGCGTAAGCGGCCAACGACGCTATCTTCAACCCATACTTAAGCAGGATCGGGGCGTCGATCAGCCTCATATATATCAGCAGGAATGTGCTGATAAAAACATTCGAATATATAAGCAGCAGGAAAAATTTCTCATACTCTATTTTGTAGAATTTTTGCGCTATGAAGACCGATATGGCATTACTCAAAGCGATGGTAACGAATGTAGCGAACGCGGCGCCGGACGCCCCCCACTTCGGTATAAGGAACAGGTTCAGCGATATGTTGACTGCCAGCCCCGCAAGGCTTATGGGGAACGACAGATAGGCTTTTTTAGGATATGCCAGCTGCGGCCCGACGATCTTGCCGAATGTCTGCATTGATATAGCGCCCAGGAGGATCATGAAAACATTTATAGCCCCATAATAGCTGCTCGGGGCCAGGATATAGATTATCTCCTCCCCGAACAATATAGTGCCGAGGATGACGGACAGCGATATGTATGTAAATACCGTGAAATTCCTTCCGACCGATCTCGCCCCTTCGGCGCCGCGGTCGAACATGTCTTTCATGAATATCGGCTCGAACGTCGATTGGACCGCGGTCATGAACGTGAAGAGCCTCGTAGATATGTTCTGCGCTATACTGAATATGCCTGTGCTCGACAGCGAGACGATCCTCTGCAGCATGTATTTATCAAAGAACTGGTATATGGAGCCGCTGAACATATTAGGCAAAAGCGGTATCCCGTATTTCAGGTTATCGATAAGCATCTTAGCCCTGAAATGAAAAGGAAAATCTATCATGAACCGCGCGGAAACTACCAGGAACGCGATAAGAAACGATCCGAACGTCGCGTATATGAGCCCCATATAACCCATTCTGAATTTTATGATCAATACCAGAGTAAGTATCGTGCCTATAAGCGTTTGGATTGTCTTTAAATAAGAGAAATCTTTGGCCTTTTCCATATTCCGGTAGAACATCAGATAAAAATTTACCAGCACGGAAAGGCAGGCGCTTATGTACGAAATGAATAAAGCCTGCGCATATTCCGCAGAACCTATAATAAGCCTCGAAATAGCGTTACTGGCAAAATAGACTATCGGAATGGAGACGACGCCGACCAGTAAAATATACGCCAGGCTCGTATTTATCAATCCCGCCACTTCTTTCGTGTTCTTCCTGTATTCAAAATAGTACCGGTACGCCGCCGTATCGACATTGCATACCAGGATATTCGCTATGATCAGCGTCGTGCTCATAGCAAGAGCCGATATGCCGAAATCCTGCGGCGACAGGAAACGCGTTATTATAGGAAGCGTGATAAAAGGCAGCGCGTTGCCTATGAAAGAAGGTATAAGGTAGAACAATATATTTTTTATCTTATGTTCCGCTGTGGCCATTATCTATTCACCAAAGATAGTCTTCCTGCATATCCGGCATTCCTTGGGCACATTATCCGGAACGCTGTCATTTACCGCAAGCCTGAATTTTTTCATCTTTGCGGAATTCCATATATCATAGATACTCTCTGAATTAATATTTCCCAGGATTATGGTCGATCCGTACCACCGGCAGCAGGGATGCACGGACCCGTCGCTGTAAATAGTCAGGCGCTGGTAAGGCTGGCTGCAGACGCCCGGTTCTTTCAGCTCCTTGTTCTCCATCTGGAACTTTTTCCGGAGCGTCTCATAGCCCGAATACCCGTAGGCCGGCGTCACGAACGCCTGGAAGCAAAGGAAATCGACCTTTGTTTTCCAGTACTCGGCAAACTCTTCCGCTTCGGCCTCGTTCAGCTTATTCTTTACGAAAGAGACCCTGGTTATCGGCAGGACCTGCCCTTTCTCTTTCTTCAGTTTCAGGAAATATTCTATATTCTTCATGACCTTACCGAAATCGCCGCCCTTGCGCACTATCCTGTATGTCTCTTGCCGTATGGCGTCCAGGGAGAAATATATCTTGGTTATTCCGGAATCCAGCAGCTCTGCGGAGATCTTCTCCGTAAGCAATGTAGCGTTGGTAAGCATAATTACATCTACTATGCCCAGTTCCCTGGCGCGTTTTATGTATCTGGCGACATCTCGCGTCAGCAGGGGTTCATTATTGCCGCCTATCGTAATGGACGAAAGCCCATGCGATATACCCTCTTTGAGTATCTCCTCGAACTTCTCGAACGTGATGCTGAGCGACTTATTCCTGATGTGATAAGGGTGGTTTTCGCCCAATTCCGAGGACCCTATCTGGAGTATGCAATAGGGGCATTTCAAGTTACACCCGTACCGGAATTCGAAATCGAGATGCGTCGGATATTTGCCGGTCACCTGCAACCGGCCGGCGCGCTCCCAGCGCTTGCGGTATTCCATATACTCTTTACCCACTACACCGGCGATCATCTCGTCCGGGTCCCTGGTATACCGTAGCTGCTTCCATTCCTTTTCCGCGGCCTTATTCTTCATATTCTAATGCCTCGTCCCCCTGAAACTCGCGTCCTTCTCATAATAGACCTTCCGGAAAGTTTCAATGGTCTCATCTCTTACATGGTCGTAGTGGTCGTGAAGTATTTCCTTATTAGCCTCGAACATCAGGTCTATGAACTCTTTGTCCGGTATGCTGGTGAAGTTCACCGTCGGAAGCTCAAGATTCGTATGCTTCCTGTAAAAATCCTCCGGCCCCTTAAGAAGCCCCTTATCTATGGCATAATAATAAAGAGGCGAGCCCGGATACGGCGTTACCGGCCTGATCGCCCTGACCTGGCCGTAATCATTGTATTTCTTCAGCAGTTCTATCGACTTACGAAGGCTTTTTTTCGTATCCCCGATATTGCCGAATATTATATTAAATACGATGTTGATGCCGGCCTTCTGTGTCGCCGTTATGCCGCGGATTATATCATCCTCGGTCTGCTGCTTATCCATGGCAGCGAGAGCAGCGTTATCGAACTGTTCTATGCCGTAGTCTATATATGCGCAACCCGAGCGTTTCATCATGCCGAGTATCTCCTCATCGGCGATGTTGAGGCGCCCCGTGCAGAAATATTTTATATTAAGGTCCGCCTTCAGAAATGCCTCCGTAAGGTCATAGATACGTTTCTTGCTTAACATGAACAGCTCATCTACAAAATGTATAAACGTCGCGTTGTAGTCCTTCTTGTATTTTTTTATCTCCTCTACTATGTTGCCGGGAGACCTGAGGCGGATCCCGGGCTCAAGCCGCTGGCAGAAATTGCAATTATACGTACATCCCCTGCTTGGCGTAAGATATATCATGCGGTCTGTAGCGCTCTGGCCCGCCAGTTTGGCGGCAAGATAATATTCCATAGGCAGGAGTTCGTAAAGAGGGAACGGCAGACTATCCAGGTCTTTTATGGCCGCTTCCCGTTCGTTCACGACCACCTTATCGCCGTCCCGGTAGGATATCCCTTTTACCTTGCTAAGAGGAGTCTTATTCTCAAGCGCCTTCACAAGATTCAGGAACGGCAGCTCTCCGTCGCCCGAAACAGTGGCATCCGCGCCCATGTATTTAATGTAAAACTCCGGCACGGGGCTCGGCCCATGACCGCCCAACACTATAAAGGGTCTGTGTTTCGACTTGTGGATGGCGTCGCATATCATCTTGATCTTTTTCAGCTGGAAATAGCCGGCGCAAAAACCGATGCCCACCACATCGAAACGGTTGTCATCAAGATACTTCGTAAGATGCTCTTCCGGATAATGATAAACATCCTGGCTGTAGTAGGCTATATCACCGTATCCGCTCTCCTTGGCATAGGCCGCCACGTAGCACGGCCCGACCGGCATACTGTTTTTCGGCCCTTCATTGTCATACATCACGAATAGCAACTTCATCTAACTGTCTCCTTTCCCGCTGCTTTCTGCATTAGCTCTTCCCTGTTCTCGTATACCTTCTCGAATGCCTTGACCACATCGTTAAGGTCCTCTCTCGTCATCGGGGGGCTTATCATCTCGTGGATAAACAGCTCTTTCTCGAAGAGGCGCTCGACGGTGGGGCATATTCCCTTGTCATAACTTACGCTGCCTTCATACCACGGTTTTGTGAACGGGCAACCCTTGGACCCGTAAGCGATCTTCTTCTGGAATATCGGCTGTAAATACAGCGGCCTGCAGTAACCGGACGTTATCTTTACGCCTTCGCCTTCGCGCAGCGCCAACGGCGCGAGCTCCGCCCTGACCGCGTCTATGAAGACGTTCCGGGGCACGCCGGTGACCTCTTCTTTATATTTCAGGGGATGGACATAGTAGGAATGCGTGCATCCCTTCCTCAGCTTCGTCGGGACGATACCGGGGACCTGCCCGAGCTTTTCGTTCAGATAGGCGCAGTTGTCCTGGCGATCGGATAAGAGTTTCTTCAGCTTCCTGAGCTGACACCTCGCTACGGCCGCCTCCATCTCCGTCATCCTGAAATTATACCCGATGATGTTCACTATATCTTTCGTTCCTTTTTTCTCGACGACGGCCTCTCCGTGGTTGCGTATCAGCTGGACCTTCTCCGCCAGCTTGTCGTCATTGGTCAGGATGACGCCGCCTTCGCCCGAATGGATATGCTTATGATAATTGAGCGAATGCACCCCCATGTGGCCAAGCGTCCCCGTATACTTGCCATTATTAAGGGCGCCGGGCGCCTGAGCGCTATCCTCTATGACTATCAGGCCGTGCTTCTTCGCGATGGCGTTTATCCTCTGGGCATCATACGGCATGCCGAAAAGGTCCACGACCAGTATGGCGCGCGTCCTCGGCGTGATGCGTTTTTCGATGGAATCGGCATCGAGGCAATAGTAATCCTCCTCCACGTCGGCGAAAACGGGGACGGCGTTATAGAACAGGGGCGCAGCTGCGGATATGCACATGCTGTACGGAGTCACTATTATCTCCTCCCCCGGCTCCACGCCTGTGGCCCCTACGGCGCATATCAGCCCGGAGGTGCAGGAATTTACCGAGATGGCATGCTTGGCGCCGAAATACTCGGCCCATTCCTTTTCGAGTGTCCTCACTTCGGGCCCGCCGTAAAAGTCGGCGTGCCAGCACCCCAGGAACTGGGACAGCACTCCGGAATCGAGCACCCTCATGACCTCGGCCTTCTCCTCCGCGCCTATATAATTGTAACCTGGGAACAGTTTCTTTCTTACAGGGCTTCCTCCGTTAATAGCCAACTTCATCTTCTTACTCCCTCCTCTTTTTTATTATCTTTTCTCTGAATGGATTCATAGAGCATCTCGGCCGTCTCCCAGTCCTCCGGGGTATCTATATCCTGCACAAGATACCTGGGTAGGATTATAGGGAGGGCATCTTTTGTAAAAAATCTCTTATTCTTAAGGAAACGGTCGGCCTCCAGCCAGTAGAACTGCCCCGCATCATGATATGCCTCCTCGAGGTCGTTGGACCTGGTGAATTCATACTGCGGCCAGAACATCTCGAGGGTCCCTTTGTCGGTTATCCTCATCCCCCGCAATATGGGGAACGGAAAGCTGGTGACCGTGAATACCGAATCGGTCTTGGTCTTCCTTATCTTCTCAAGGCCTTCCTTTAGATATTTTTTCTGTATGAACGGGGCTGTGCAGAATATACAGCATACATATTCAACGTCGCAGCCGTCCGCCTTAAGCCACTTGATCGCATGTTCTACGACGTCCGCTATGTGTGTATGATCGTCCGACAGTTCGGCGGGGCGCATGAACGGGACCTCCGCCCCGGCGCTCCTGGCTATTGCCGCTATCTCTTCCGAATCGGTAGAGACTATGACCCTATCGAAGAGTCCGCTGTCCACGGTCTCTTTCAGGGAATACGTTATGATCGGTTTGCCTATGAAAAGTTTGATATTCTTTTTTGGTACCCGCTTGCTCCCGCCTCTGGCGGGTATTATCGCTACGTTCATGCTCAAGCCCCCTTCTTTTTAATAAGCTTCATGGAATCCTTTATGGTGCGTATGATCCTGTCCGAGGCCTTCAGGTGAAATTCAAGCTCCGGGTCGATCTTGTGCGCCCCCGGCGCTTTCCTAACATCGGCTATCCAGCCGTCTACATACTCTTTCCACGATCCCGGATCGTCGAGAAAGCGGCACCCTTTCTTCTTCTTCATAAAGGCTAACTGCGGCAGTCTCAGGCCGGGCTGAAGACTTATGGAAGGCTTGCCCACCAGGTACGCCTCATAAAGAAGTATGGACGCCATGCCCGCTACGCCGTCCGCAAGGAATACCGATTCCCTGCCGCTTGTATTTTTCAATATACCGCCCGTCAGGCCGCCCCGGCACGCCTCCCAGGACCTGCTCAATTCCTCCTGGTCTTCGCGCGGATGGGGCGCTATACCTATCTGGATCCGGCCGGAATACGGCTGCAAACAGGCGCACAACTGCCGCAACACGGTCTTCTCCGTGTACCCCCTGAAATTCGTCGATGACGGTCCCGCCCCCTGGTCCTTCTCCGCGGGTTCCGAGATAAAGACTATAAGCTGTTTATCCTTCATTATCCCGCAGGAACGCAGTTTGTCCGCATAGTCCTCTCTGCGCATCGACCTGTAGGACTCCGCGATGGACGCCAGTGCGGGCTGGCCTGTGACCTTCAGTATCGAAGGCGGCAGGCCGTCGGCTACGGCCTCTTCAAAGGCAAGCTCGTCCATCATCGCATATACGTCCGGAAGGAATGTCTCCAGGCCGTCGACCTCCATGCGTTTGCGGTAGGTCATCCAGTTATCCAATATGCATATCACAGGCAAACCTGCGTTCCGCGCGGCCCGGGCAACGCCGAGAGGCACAGCGTCCTTGACGCTCGTAGTGAAGATCACAAGTGTGACGCCCTCTTTTTCAATAAGCCCCTTCACGGAATCCCTGTCGCTCCAATCCGGCAGGACCGCGCGCGGCCATTCGGCAGGCGCTTCTTTACCGAGAAAACCGTTATCCGATATGACGAACGGCGTCTTCTCGTCAAAGAGCTTCTTCAGGACCGGCATTACGGCCCTGGCCCCGCCTACATCTCCCGAAACCGCAAGTATCTTCATCCCGCCGCCTTTATCCTTTTATTGACCTCTTCCATTACAAGCTGCGAGCGTCTAGCGGTGCGAAGGCTGCTCACAGGCTCCCTTCTCTTTTCATGAGCGTTAATAATATCACCAAGCGCAGCAGTCATGCTTCCCTTGAAACCGCCTGGCCCTATAAGGTTCTTCGCCGCGTCACGCAGCCTGTAGAACCCGGGGAAAAGCTCATGTTCTTCCTTCATCTCCCAGACGGTCTTCATGCCGCCGTGTATTATGGAAGCGCGCCCCCGTTCGCAGGTGACCGATACGTCGATGCAATGATACGGCAGGTCCATGCCGGATACGGAACACGGGATCCCGCCGGCCAGTTTCATCATAAACGACGGATTGGCAGACCCGGAAGCCGGAGAGACAAGCCCGATCACGGCATCTACTTTGTCTCCCGTAAGGAAAAACGCCATATCAAGGATATGGGAACCGTTGGTCGCCAGCCCTCTCGAATACGTCAAGTTCACGGAGACGATCCTGCCCAGGGCTCGGCGCGCCAAAAGCTCTTTAAGCCGGGCGTAAGACCGGCAATAGCGCCTCTGGTAATTGACCAGTAACCTGGACGAACCGGCTGCCCTTACCTTATATATAAGGCCGTCAATATCTTCGACCGTCAATGTAGGCGGCTTCTCCAGCCATATCATCGGCACCCTCTTGCGGAGGCTGTACTCCACATGCTCGTAATGAAGAGCAGACGGGGAGCATATGCTTACTATATGGGGCTCCGTCTTCCCGATCATCTCCTCTATGCCCGCGAATGCCGGCGCCCCGTATCTTTTTTCGAAATCTCTGCGGTCCTGCTTGTCGGGCGAGCAGCCGCCGACAAGGACAGTCCGGGGATTTTTCATATACGCGCCCGCATGAGTAAGCGGGTCCGCCGACCTTACCCTCGCGTCGAATTTCCACGCTATATTCCCCATCCCTACTATTGCCGCTTTATATCGCTTCATAGTCATACCGCGTTAGGCCATCTCCTGGGATCGTATACATCCTGCGGCACATCCGAGAATATCTTCTCTATTTGTCCCGCAAGGTCCCGCGCGATGGGCTTTGCCTTTGACAACGCTACCAGATCGCTCAACTGTTTCCTGCTTTTGACGCCCAGCACAAGGCTCGTTATGCCCTCGATGCTTCCCGTATATGAAAATGCCAGTTCCGCCATGCTCATGCCCGACTTTTCGGACAATCCTCTCAGCTTACCTATATAGGTCCGGGCTTCCGGGACCTTGCCGGCCAATGCTTCGTCATCCATGAAAAAAAGCCCCTGCAGAAACACCGACCTTGCGAAGAAAGACTTTTTACGCCGGACTATCTCTTTCAACGATCCCGAACTCGTTATCCTGCGGTCGAACAAGTTTACCGGCCCCTGAAATATCTCGAACTCATCATATCCTAGCGAGATCTTCAGCTCGTCGGCGCCGTAAACCGAAATGCCTATCTTGGCTACCTTACGGGCCGCTTTCAACTGCGCCATCGCGTCGACAAGAGAGCGCTTATGCCTGGCTAACGCTCCGTAATTATGGAGCATGAGGCCGTATATGCTTTTGCGGCCGAGCTTCTCCAGGCTGTCGTCCAACTTCATCTCGACCTCGCGAACGAGCTCAGCGGCGCTTGCGCCCTCTATCTTTATCTTCGTTATTATATCAGGTGACCATCCCGCGTTCTTTTTCAGATACCGGCCGATCATCTCTTCGCTGTTTCCGTATGCCTTAGCGGTATCGATCGTGTCTATACCCGCTTCGCGGGCAGCTCGCAGTATGTCCTCCGGCGAGTCGACGAGAGGCCTGCCGGAAATGCCGTAAGGCAGCCCTAATTGCGCCGCGCCCAGGGTAAACCTCGATATCTTCTCCATCAGATCCATTTGTGGTACCAGAGCTCCGTGGCCTTGGTAAGGAACCCGACGTTCTGGTATAGGCGCTGGGCCGCATAATTACGCCCCTGCGTGACGACGGATACTCTCGATACCCCCCTGTCGATCAGCATATCGAAGATGCTGTATAGCAGCACCTTGCCCAGCCCCTTGCCCTGATATTCGTTGGAGAGCCCCAACAACCCTATGGTGACGCTCGATCCTATATTATATTTCAACGAGCAGAAAGCCACGGGAACGCCATTCGTATAAAGGCAGAAACATTCATCGTCGTATTTTCCCAGGACGGCTTTCTCTATCCAGTTCTGGTAGAATTCGTTTATCTTACTCCTGTTGAAATTGGTATCGAAAAAGTACCTGCTGTCCTTATACAGGTCCTCGCTGATATGCTTGAGCGTCCTCACATCCTTCTTATCAGCCTTTCCGAACCGTATCGCTTTCGGCATTTGCGGACCATGCTTTTCCCTGAGGACCTTTTCGAACGAGAGCCGAATGTCGGCGAAATGGAAACCGTTCTTCTCCGCGATCTTGACGCTCCGGCTGTCGTGGCAGTTGCAGAGATACTCGACCAGTCTTATATTCTCGCGCTTTATGAACTTCTCTATTCGGTGCATTATGTTTTCCGTAAGATAGCGCGAGCTGAGCAGGGCCACGGGGAAACCGAAGAACCCCGAGTCCCAATCGAGCTTCTTGATCAGGTTCGCTATGCTGTCGAATTCCAGGTCCTTATTGTTGCGTATGGAATAATCGGGGCCCGTAAAATACCTGTTGCTGTCCTGGCTCTTGAAATCTATGACTATGTCGGCCAGATTTAAATGCTTATCCAGCCTGTCCAGCGTGATCGTCACTATGTTGAGGCCCTTCAGTATGAAATACCAGTTCTTGGGCAGCCCGTTCGATATGATCACCTCTGTGGAGTGGTCGATGAGCCTGTCCACGGAAATACCGCGAAATTTCGACTTCGGAGAGCCCTTGCCGTACGTCTTATAAGCGCACTCCAGTTCCTTAGAATAATCATTCTTCCTCCCATCCTGAAAAACGTAAAGTTTATTCATCGCGCCCCCGCTTTTCTCCGGAATATCTCGCAGCCTTTTTCGGCGGGCCTCACTCCCAGCTCGCCCTTCCCAAGCGCCTTATCAAGTCTTCTCATCTCTTCCACCATCCTGGTCATCTGTTTCTCGGTAATAGACACGGCCGCGTCTGCGCAGTCCATCCGTTCGTCGATCTTATAATGTTTCTCGATGACCTGCGCTCCGGCCGAGGCCGCATACAACGGTATCACGATATCGTTCGTATGGTCGGACTGGCCTATCAGACAGTCGAATTTTTCCTTCAGGACATATATCGCGGCCAGATCCGCGTCTTCCGGCCTGGACGGATACGCGGAGATACAATGTAACAGCGCGACCTTTGAGGTCCCGCCTTTCAGGATATTGTAAGCGTCCTGTATCTCGCCCATATCGGCCATGCCTACGGACATCATGACAGTCTTGCCCGTGGCGGCGACCCTGGAAAGAAGCGCATGGTTCGTCACATCGAACGACGATACCTTGTATATGCGGCAGCCGATGCTCTCCAGAAAATCCACGCTCTCGGCGTCAAAAGGCGTCGAGAAAAATTCTATGTCGAGCGAACTCGAATAATCCTTAAGCTCCCTGAAGGCCTCGAACGGAAGCTCGCACCTTTTCAGTATATCGAATATCGGAGAGCCTTTATGCGTCCTTCTTTCTGTCACATAAGTCTGGAATTTCACCGCATCCGCGCCGGCCCTGCGCGCTGACCCTATGAGGTTCCTGGCGGAGTCGATGTCACCCATGTGGTTTATACCTATCTCCGCTATAACGTAGATGCCGTTATTTGTGCCGAGCCCGTAATCTTTAAGGTCTTTTCTTGAGTAACCCATATCGCACCCGCCTTCTCTCACCAGCAGCTCATGCCGCCGTCTACTACTATATTGTGCCCGGTCGTATAGCTTGCCGCGTCACCGGAAAGGTACATGACGGCCCCCGCGATCTCCCCGTCCCTGGCCATCCTTCCCATGGGGCACCTCGCCGAATAGTTCTTTATGAAATCTTTCCCCTGCGGATTATCGGGATTGTATATCCCGCCCGGAGATACCGCATTCACCCGGATATTCCTGGAAGCCAGGTGGACGGCGAAATATCTCGTCATCTGTATGACACCGGCCTTGGTAGCCCCGTAGATCTCGGAATTCTTCCTCTTGCAGTCCGTATATATCCTGAAGTCCGGAGATATGACGCCGTAAAAGGAGGCAACGTTGACGATCGAGCCCTTCTTCAGCTTACACCTGTCGAATATATTGACGTACGACTGGATGCAGAAGAACGTCCCTTTCAGGTTCACGTCCATGACATGGTCTATGCTCTTCTCGGGCCTCTTCTCGAAAGGCTCGAAAACGCTGACACCCGCGTTGTTGATCATTATATCTATGGTCCCGTATTTCCCGGCTACGCGCCCCAGAGCACCCTCAACATCCTTCTTCTTCGTTATATCGGCTCTGTAATATTCGACGCCGTCTGTCTTCGCTTTCGATATGACCTTGTCCAGCCCTGCCACCTTGGCCCCCGCCTTGACGAAACTTTCGCACAGCCGCCGGCCGAGCTGCCCCGAGGCACCGGTAATCAGCGCCACTTTATCCCTGAGCCCGAACTGTCCGTCTAGATAGCTCATAGCAACCTTCTCATCCTTTCCAGTGAGGCGACAAGATCCTTGGCGCCTTTATAATACTCCACGGTCACATATTCTATACCGGTATATTCCGCCAGCAGCTCCCTGACCTCCCCATACTCATTATCGCCCGGCAGCCTATGCGCGTCATAGGCAATGCCGTGTCGCGATCCCGGGGCGCTTACATGCAACTGCACCGCCCTGTCCATCGGAAGCGCCCTCTTGTATCCGCGGTAGTCGATCCCCCTGTTTCGGGACGTTATCACGCCGTGCGCGATGTCAAACACGAAATATATGGCATTCCCGCGGACCATCTCCGAAACGAAATCCGCATCCGTGATATATTTATACGCGCCCGTAGGATAAAAGTTGTTGTTCTCGACGGCGATCTTCGTCTTACTGCCAAATATCCTCTTTATCGCCCTGAAATTGCGCCCGGCCGTCCTCAGCAACTCCTGTCTCGTGTAACGCCTGCCGCCTGGCTCGAACATGCCGCCTTTAAGCCTGGGCCTGTCGCAGCATGAAGCGATGTGAAAAGTAACAAGCTTCAATCCCGGCTTATTTTTTTTGACATGCCGCAAGTAACCTGTCTCTTTATCGCTAAAAACATGTATAGGTTGCAGGTCGCAATGAAATATCTCCTGCTTCTTAAGCTCTGAGCCCAGGCTATGGTCGCGGAACTCCAGGCAGTCCGAATGCGCCGATATAGAGAGCGCGGCGGCCTTATCTTTAAAAAGACCCGATATGGGCGTAGCTATCTTCACCATGCTTGGCTGCCTCTTCCTTTCCGCACAGAAAGGCGCGGAATCTCGTTATTCCCCTGCCGTCGACATAAGCATCTATCTTGCCTTTTATATGCCTGTCGAGATAGTCGCTGAAATCCTTGTCCGAAGCCTCGTCCAGCCAGTAACGTACAAGGCCTTTCAACTCATTATAATTATGAGCAACCAGCTTCGGGAACGTGTCATAGAAACGACCCCTGAACCTGTTCGTGGCATCGAAATAGATCGCCTTTTTCCGGGCGCCGAGCGCTTCCGTTGTAGGTGCCGTAAAAGGAGCGGATATGACAAGATCGGAAACAGCCATCACTTCCGTGGAGTCCCTGTTGCTGCCTCCTGTACGGTAACAGCGCGCATGCTCATAAAGCTTCTGATAATAAGACGCTATCCCGGGTTCACGCTCCAGCAATTCATTCCACAGCCATTTTTCCTTGAAAACGACCACGATATCAGGGTCTTCATCCATAAGCCTCACTATGCCAGTCACAAAAGCGGCCATGTCCTCAAGCTGCAGGGGCGCATCCGCTCCTACCGTCGTATCGAATACGGCCACTATCCTGCCCGAGTCCCTGCCCAGGCTTTTGAGAATAGACCTTCGCTTTGAGGAATAAAGTTCTTTGTCCTCCGCCGCCTTCCTCACATGCTCCGACCACAGGCATCCCGAGTTCTCAAACTTCCCAATATGGGTAATGAAAGATGAATAATACCGCGTCACCCTGCCGCCCCAAGACAGGAACCTGTCATAATACATATAGGAGAAGAATGTATGTCTGTAATCGGGTTCGTCCGGGGCATTGAAGAGGTCCGGATTGTGACCGGAATGTATATAATACCAGGTAGTGACGTCCCTCTTCGAAAGGAGGATGTTCCTCGTTATGTGCCCACGTTCATAATTGTTGTAGACTGCGTAGTGCTTAATACGGAACTCATCCAGGAACCTGGACCACAGGAGATAATCGCGTAATATGGTCACGGTCGTCTTGGTTATAAAACCGCTTTCCGTCAAAGAGGCGGCCATGGACTGGGCCCAGAAAGGCAGAAAGACTTTGAATACCTTTTCCTTTAAGAATGCGCGGCTGACACGGCACAGTATCTCCGGCAGGACAACAAGGCTGTATCCACGTTTTCTTATCTCGGAAACGTAGTCCCCGGACAAATACGTCTCCGCGCAGAAAAGGACATTCGAGGCATTGAGGTCCCTGCCATCGAGAATAAAATCCATGGAGCGGTATTTGCCGCACATCCCGAAATCTCCCTGATATACGCGGATACCGGCCTGATAGTCCTTTACCAGCGGCTTGTCACGGTCTACCTTTTTCACTTTGGCCGATATCCATACGGGAAAGGCAAAAAGGCAGAATATATTTGCTATATAACCGCCCATCCCCGCAGCTAATGACAATATGCGCGACCACCATGATATGAAAAAACGTTTATCGAGACCGCCGCGCGGCTTGCCGAAAGCGGTCATCTTCTCCATGACCATATAATCGCAGGCGACAAAACAAAGCCAGCTGCCGGGACCGGCGTCAACCGCCATCTTATTCAACACCGACTGCATACGATAATAATCGTATATCCTTGCAAGGAGGGCTTTTTTGTAAATAGAATGGACCAGGTCGGAACCCATCATCCTTGCCATAAGCCTTATGGCGCCGCTCTTACTGAAGCGCACCTCATATGCGCTCTCTACGATGTCAAGCGCCGCGTTATGGGCTTCATACTGCATCGCAAGAGTAAAGTCTTCCGGCGGCATTTTCTTGATCTTCCCGGTGCGATGAAAATATCCGTATAACACTGAAAAAGCGGACGATACGTTCTTATCGAAATAGCCCACTTCGTATCCCATGGCCAGATAACCCGCCGCGATGGGAAGCGAGATGAAACTCAACTTTTCGAATACTGTCATCTTAGTCATATCAGTTATAAACCTTTAGCCTGTCGCCCACTATCTGCCAGAACGGAAGTTGCGGAGAACCGTCGGTTTTGATAAAACGCCTAACGTATTCCTTATACGGCCCCTCTGCCACAATAACCGGTTCTTTCGCAGGCCAACCGGCAGGGTCAAGATCTATATTGACAACCCTCTCATTAAATTGAGATGCGAAATTCGATATTAAAGGACCATAAGGCGTACTTTCCATCGCATTCATGGTAACGAATACTATCGGTTTTCTGAACAATACCGCAAAATTTACGGAAGTGCTGACGTGTGCTATTACATATCTGGCGCGCGACACCAATTCTATAGTTTTACCTTTAAACATCTTACGCTCTCCGAACACACCCGGCATGTCTTCGTACTTCGACTTCGGGTGTGCAGCGATAGCGATAGGTATGCCAATACGGTTTTCCAGATAAGAAAAAAACCTGTTCATTCCTGTATAATATTCGCCTTGCCTGTCCTCGCCAAAAGGATTTTTATGCATACCGCCTTTTATATTATAATCTGGATGTAGCGGAAAATATTCGTCAAGAAAAACGGCATACCCTCCGTCAATAAGAGGAATGCGGTCGCTCAAACAATATTCCAGATATTTATCGTAATCAAGTGAATGTGCCCATATTACCCGCGTGGCACTGCCGGGTTGAGGTCGTTTTGGAGAATATCTCTCTCCGCCGGCTAAGACATAATCTGGCGTAGGCAGCCCCAACAATGAATTCGGAAGCCGCCAAACTATGCTTCCAAATAATATTTTTATATTTCCGATAAGATCCATGCCTTTGCTGTTCCAGGAATAAGAGGTCGGAATACTATTAGCACAAAAAGCGGCATAGCGTACCTTATGTCTTTTCAATATCCTGTAAAAAAATACGTTTATCACGCGGGCGCCTATCATGTCTATACCGAACATATCCCCGCTATCCCTCAGAAATTTATCTGCATCATCGTAAGTATTACAGTATACTGTACTATCCGTAGCAATCTTTTCTGATGACTTATAATCAGGATTCATGACTGCCGTCATATCCAGGAACAATACCTCAAACCCAATATTTCTAAGCAACTCTACTCCGAATCTTTCATAATCGCGTCTTGTGAGAGGCGTCTGTAAGAAAAAACATATCTTTTTCATCTCTCGGCCTTCGATATCTCCCGGGCATAACGATGCGAGCGGCGCACGGCAAGACATATCTTACTTACGTCGGACTCCGGCATATCGGAATAGAGCGGCAGGCTCAATGAGTTGTCGGACAGTATTTCTGTATTTTTTAGCTTTTTGCCGGCCTGGCCGAAAGAGGCGAATGCTCTCTGGCGGTGTACAGGAGGATAAAAATATTTTTTGGCGCTAATGTTCTCGGCGGCCAAAGAATCAAAGAGTAAGTCCCTCGACAAGCCGAACATATCCTTATCGACCAGGACCGAGAAGTCCTTATAGCTCGACCGGAGGCTTTTATCTATTTTCTGAAAACTCAGGCCGGGTATCCCGGATAACAGTTCTTTGTACAATCCGGCCAGCCTGTTCCTCCGTCTTGCGTTTTCTTCCAGGAGGTCGAGCCCTTCGATACCGAGCAGCGCGGAAAACTCCGTCATTCTCGAGCTGAGGCCCGAGAACGCGGGATCGTAACTACCAGGATCCCCATACGTCCTGCCCATACGGACGAAATTGGCGATCCGGTCATTATTCGTCGTCACTACGCCGCCCTCGCCGGTGGTCAGAAGTTTGGTGGGACTCAAACTGAACGATTCGGCGTCCCCAAAACAACCCACCCTCTTCCCTTTATATGCGGATCCGAGGCCGTGGGCGGCATCAAAGACCAGCTTCAGCCCGTGCCTTTTAGCTATCTTGGTCAGGGCTCCTATGTCCGGCGGGTTCCCGAATATGTGCACTGCGACTATCGCCGACGTTCTGGATGTGATGGATCTTTCCACTTCGTCCGGGTCAATATTGTAGGTATCTATATTGCAGTCGACAAATACCGGCTTAAGGCCGTTCCATACTGCCGCGTGGGCAGTAGCGTGAAAGGTGAAGCTCGGCATTATCACCTCACCCTTCAGCTCAAGCGCTTTCATTATCAGCATGAGCCCGCTTGTGCAGCTGGAAAGTGCAACGGCGTGTTTTACCCCTATATGCCTCGACAGCTTCGATTCGAAACGCCTGACGTAATCCGAGTTCGTGATCATCCTGGTGCGCAATATCTCCCCAAACGCTTTCTTCAGGCGCCCTATGCGGCCGATAGTGGGCCTGGTAATGGGGACCGGTTCTTTGAAAACGGGTTTTCCGCCTAATATCGCCGGCTTCTCTTTATGGTTCATTGGCTGTATTCCACGTTATAATATTTCGGATCGTCCACGTTATCGATCTCCTCGCCTATCTTCTTCTTTATGTCCATGACGCCCTTCTCCATCCTGACGACAGGCCTGAACTTCAGGGCCTTCCTTATCTTGGCGAATGAGACCGAATAGTTCCTCGGATCATTTGCCTTCCCCTCCATTACCAGCTTCGAGCCCGGTACACACCCCTTCACTATCTCTGCCAGGCGGATTATCCTGTAGTTCTCGTCTTCCGAGCCGACATTGAATATCTCGCCTCTTATCCTGTGAATAGGGGCCTCCAGACATTTTATGTAGGCCTCGGCGGCATCGTCGACATGCAGCATAGGACGCCACTGTTTACCGCCTCCATGGACCGATATCCTGCCTGACTTCACCGCTGTTTTAGTCATTGTATTCACTACGAGGTCAAACCTCATCCTCGGCGAACAGCCGTATAATGTCCCCATCCGCAATATGGTCGGGGAGAAGTTCTCGTCCATGAGGCTTAGTATCCCCTCCTCGGCATGTATCTTGGACCTGGCGTAGAGCGAAACCGGATTGAGGGCGGAATTTTCGTCCAGTAGTTTATTCCCATCCATCGTCCCGTACACGCTGCACGTAGAGGCATAGACGAACCTGTTTATCTGGTGATACTTGCACGCCTCGGCCAAGGCCTTATTCGCGAGGTAGTTTGTCTCTATCGCCGCTTCAGGCCTGTTTTTGCAGGCCGGGTCGCCTACTATCGCCGCAAGGTTGACAACCGCGTCGACGCCCGACAGCGCCCTGACTATTGTAGATATGTCACGCATATCGCCATTTACAAGTTCGAACATCCTGTTTTTAAGAAGGCCCTCTACCGATTTTGACCCGTACATCAGGATATCGAGGACTCTGACCTTGATATCGCGCGCGAGAAGCTTTCTTACAAGGATAGATCCCAGATATCCCGCGCCGCCCACCACAAGTATCTTCCTTCCCGTATGTTCATGTTTTTCTTTATTCGCCACGCTTGTGAATGCCCGGCAGCGCACGATCTTTTTCGGCCGGCTATTCCTGTCAACGACAAGAATATAGCGGCTGTCCGGCATCTTCTCCAGCAAGCGCTTGACGGCCCGCTCCGCGGAATAAGGATTTGCCGCGTCTTCTTCCCGGAAGACGATCGGGTCGGGATTGGCTATATCCAACGCTTTGTTACGAATGTCCACACCCCGCAGGATCGCCTTCCTGATCTCGCTATCGCTTATGGCTCCTGCCAATCTTTTTTGCGCATCTACTATGTAAGCTACTCTCAAGCCCGAATGGTCGATAAGTCTCATGACGTCTTTTATCGACGACCCCGCGCCGGCAATGACATCTTTAAGGTTTTTCAGCTTCATGACATATTTCCTTATATAATTTTTGCGGGCACGCCTACAGCCTTCACGTTATCGGGTATATCCGATATGACCGCGGCCCCTGCGCCCACTGTGACTTCCCTGCCTATTCTTATATTATTGATAACGGATGCGCCCGTACCGATATACGAAAATTCACCGACACTTACAGTGCCCGCCAGATGCGAACCGGGCCATAACTGGCAGAACCTTCCGAGACGGCAATCGTGATCGACCGTCGCTCCTGTATTAACCACAACCCCGTCTTCCAGCGCGGCGCCAGTATTGACCACCGCCCCGGCCATAATGACAACGCCTTCGCCAAGTTTTGCCGTTCTGGAAATGACTGCCTTCGGATGTACGGCTGAGCGGATATCCAGGCCAAACTTTTTTGCTTTTCTGAATATCTTCTCACGCATTTCATTATCGCCTATACCCAGGGCGACAGAGAGATCCTTCCTGCCCTCCAGATA
>JAQUSE010000007.1 GCA_028715235.1 Candidatus Omnitrophota bacterium
ATTTCTTCAACTTTTTGAAATCTATTTTCCATTCGGTATCCTTATAACAATGTATGATATTTGCCGCATCAATAAACACTGCGACTTTTCCGAATAGATGATCTTTATTGTTTAATGGTGTCATAAAGTTGACCGTCTTAAGCTCACCCTAAGCACTGAAAATATTCGCTCTTCCTTACACGTCCTCTGTTTATACGTCTAATAAATTTTATGGGTCCTGCCGCGAGGCCACCTTTATGTGCTCCGCGCTCCGCGTGGGGTTTACAAGCGACGCCTTAACAGGTGCGTATCTGTATGCCGCCAGGATTGCATACGTTCTTTTAAGTCTTAAGCGGTATAGCCTTTATAATGGCAATCCTAAGCGGCGGCACCCCCATCCCACGCTTCGCTTGTGCGCGCATAAAGGCTAGGCCTCGCGTCACCCATAAAATTTACCCGACACGCTAGCTTTGGCCGTCCAGGTTCGCTTATCGCTCACCTGTACGTCCTCCAACCTGCTTCCTAACCTAATATTATTCCCGCCAATAATCTTACTCGGGGCGGGATCCCGCCCCGCATTTCACTCCAGGCGGGGCAATGTGCTCATCATAACGTCGGCTTAGGTTTTGCAATCCGATATTTCTAACAAGGCTATAAACTATTTTTGAATCTCACTCCATTTTTCTCCCTCGGACCATTACCATTATAACACTACCTACCAATACTTAACCCAGTAACGTCTCCTCGACCACTTCCTGTAGCTGTAACTTGTGTACCAATATGCGTCTCAGAACGACTTATATTCGTAATACTGGTTTTAATATTTACTATTTCAGTATTAAATTTAGTTTCAATTGAATTTATTTTAGATAGTCCAAATATTGCGGCTAATAAAGCAATTATAGAAGTCCAAAACTCAATCTTCTTAATAAAAGGCATTTTAACCCTCCTTTAAATCTTTTCCTATTTTGCTAACATCTGCCTGCAAAAATTTTTCGCTTCCTTGAGATGGCGCCCGCCTGCCCGACTTCGACTGTGTCAGGCGAGCAGGGAACTTACGAGCGGTTGCCGAAGCGAACCTTAACCGGCCCCCTCAGTAAAATTTCTTCGCTCTGTATGGCGACGACGGCAACCGGCCACGTGGGTTGAGCCGTAAATTTTGATAACGTCTCGTTATTACCCAAAGGACTTTAGCGCCATAGTTACCATAAGAATAAAATAGCTATTATAACTTAAGCAAAACAAAATACCCTTGAAATCAAAATTAGGCGAGGCCCACTGGCCGGTTCGGCCATCGGCGCAAGGGCCAAGCGAAAAATTTTACAGCACACCTCTGACTATGTCTATATCCTTATCGCCCCGGCCGGAGAGGCAGACGATTATGACTTTGTTCCTCGAAAGCCGTTTCGCGAGCCGGGTCGCGTAATAGAGCGCGTGCGACGATTCGAGGGCCGGGATTATCCCCTCGAGCTCTGTCAGCATCCTGAAACCCTCGAGCGCCTGCTTATCGGTGACCGCCGCGTATTTCGCGCGGCCGGAGGCCTTCAGATACGAATGCTCAGGCCCGACGCCCGGATAGTCCAGCCCTGCCGATATCGAATGCGCTATCTTTATCTGCCCGTCCGCATCCTGTAATAAATAACTCTTGGAACCGTGCAAGACGCCGATCGAGCCCTTACACAGCGTCGCCGCATGTTTACCGGTACCCAGCCCAAATCCGGCCGCCTCTACTCCTGTCAAGGCCACTTTGTCTTTAATGAACGAATAGAATATCCCCATGGCGTTCGAGCCGCCGCCTACACAAGCTACTACATGGTCCGGGAGGCGCCCCTCTTTACCCAGTATCTGCTTTCGCGCCTCAGTTCCTATGATAGACTGGAAATCCCTGACCATCATCGGGTAAGGGTGCGGTCCTGCCACAGAACCGATCACATAATATGTCGAGCGGACATTCGTCACCCAGTCCCTCATAGCCTCGTTCATCGCGTCTTTCAATGTCCTGGAACCGGAAGCGACCGGATTGACCTTCGCCCCCAGCATCCTCATCTTGAATACGTTTATCGCCTGACGTTTAATGTCTTCCTCGCCCATGAATATCTCGCATTTAAGACCGAACAGGGCCGCAACCGTAGCCGTAGCGACACCGTGTTGTCCGGCGCCTGTCTCGGCTATTATGCGCGGCTTGCCCATCCTTACAGCAAGGAGCGCCTGCCCCAAAGTGTTATTAATCTTATGAGCGCCTGTATGGAGCATATCTTCCCGCTTAAGATATATCTTAGCTCCCCCCGCTTTTTCCGTAAGTCTCTTAGCGAAATATAATACGGTAGGCCTGCCTGCATATTCCCTTAAGTAATTGACAAACTCGCTCCTGAAGCGCTTGTCGCTCCTTGCGCGGCTATATTCCCTGTCGAGCTCACCGAGCGCCGCCATCAGGGTCTCAGGCACGAACTTGCCGCCGAAACCGTCGTAATAACCTCTATTGTCAGGTAGCTTCAATCTTCTCTCCTCACGTTCTCCACGAACTTTTTCATCAATCCGATATCTTTCTTTCCCGGCGAGGCCTCGACCCCGGTAGAGACATCTACGCCGAACGGCGCGACCTCTTTTATAGCTTGCCGGACATTAGCCGGCGTCAATCCGCCCGCGAGTATAACGGGTTTCAATATCTCGAAATCCTTCAAGATCTTCCAGTCAAAAACCTCACCGGATCCGCCGATAGAATCGCGTTTATACGTGTCCAGCAGGTAATAATCCGTATCATACATGTTTATCTTTTTCAGGTCGTCCTTATCTTTCAGCCTGAATGCCTTGATCACCTTGTATTTGTCTTTGAAATATACGCAAAAATCCGGAGTCTCATCCCCGTGGAACTGCAGGATATCCAGCAAAGCGTCTTGCGCTATTCGTTGAACATTCTCCTTCGTCTCGTCCACAAAGACGCCGACTTTCCTGACAGACTGGGGGATCTCGTTTATTATATCCTCTGCCGTTCGCGGCTCGACATAACGCTTCGAACCGTTATAAAATACGAAGCCGAGCATATCCGCCCCTAACTCAGAAGCGGCAAGCGCGTCGATCTTATTCGTTATTCCGCATATTTTTATCTTAGTCATACACTCTTTAGCTAATACCTCATTATTTCCCGCATCTTACCGGCGATATCCTCGGCCTCCATGAACGCCTCACCGATCAGGACCGCGTTCACGCCCAGCGACTTCAGGAACATCACGTCTTCATATGTCTTTATGCCGCTTTCGGAAACCCTGACCTTATTCTGCGGGATGAGCCGGATCAGCTTCTGCGTAACGCCGAGGTCCACTTTAAAAGAATGCAGGTCCCTATTATTTATCCCGATAATATTCGCGCCTGTCGAGAGGGCTTTCTCGATATCCTCCTCGTTGTGCGCTTCTACAAGGATATCAAGGCCAAGCGTTTGCGCCAGGTTATAGAATCCCGCCATCTCATTCGTCTCAAGTATATCGGCTATGAGTAATATGGCGTCCGCGCCCGCGGCCACAGACTCGTATATCTGGTACTCGTCTATAATAAAATCTTTTCTCAAGACAGGAAGAGAGATGTTCTCTTTCACCTTATGTATATGGCCGAGCGAGCCGGCAAAGAACCTCTCGTCGGTCAGGACGGATATCGCGGCCGCGCCGTTAGCCTGGTACGTAACGGCTATCCTGGAAGGATTGAAATCCCCCCGCAATATACCTTTGGACGGCGACGCCTTCTTTATCTCGGCTATAAGGTTTATGTGGTGAGGCCTCGATATGTTCTTCTTGAACGTGCTCTTCACACAGATACCCTTTGTCTCTTTTACGAGCTCCGCAAGAGGCTTAATGCGCTTCGCCTCTTCGACTACCTTCCTCTTTTCTTCTATTATACGCGACAGTATCATAGCTCTCTCTTCAACTATTTGTAATCTCTATCAGCTTCATCAGCTTTTTCAAGGCCGATCCTGAATCGAGCGACGCAGCAGCCAGCTTGACGCCCGCCTTAAGGTCTTTAGCCTTGAATGCCGCTACAAGCGCTGTAGCCGCGTTCATCAATACCACATCCCGCTTCGGTCCGCGCTCGCCCTTCAGCACCGACAATATTAAACCGGCATTCTCTTTCGCGTCCCCTCCCGCTATATCATCCAGGGAAGCGCGTTTTAAACCGAATTTTTCGGGGGTAAGGTAATATGTCTTTATCTTCCCTTTATTCAATTCTGTCACCCTGGTCCTGCCCGTTATGGTCAATTCGTCAAGCGTATCCATTCCGTAGACGACAAAAGCCCTCTTTAAGCCGAGGTTCTTCAGCACGCCCGCCATCGTTTCTGTAAGCTTCGCGTCATAGACCCCAAGAACCTGGCTTGAGGCGTCCGCCGGATTGGATAGCGGACCGAGGATATTGAATATCGTCCTGATGCCGATCTCTTTTCTCACGGGGGCCGCAAACTTCATTGCGCCATGGAACAGCGGAGCGTACATGAAACCTATGCCTATCTCAAGGATGCACCTCTGGACCATGTCCGGGCTTATATCAAGTTTTACGCCAAGCGCTTCGAGGACATCGGCGCTTCCGCATTGGCTCGACGCTGCCCTGTTACCGTGTTTGGCTACCTTGACGCCGCAGCCGGCTACAACGAACGCGACCGTGGTGGATATGTTGAACGTATTCGTGGAACTCCCGCCGGTGCCGCAGGTATCGATTATGGTCTCCTTGCCGGCATGTATATGCAGAGACTTTTCCCGCATTACCCTGGCTGCCGCGGTTATCTCGATCACCGTCTCGCCTTTCATGCGTAAAGCAGTTACAAAAGCGCCTATCTGGGAGGGCGCGGCCTTACCGGACATTATCTCATCGAACGCCTCGCGCATCTCTTTTTCCGACAGGTCTATGCGCCTTGCTGCCTTCTCTATCGCTTCGCGTATCATCTTTTTCCTCATATATTATTGTTCGAGCGTACGCCACACAGATCGGCGGATCCGCCTTCGGCGGAAGCGGCGAAGCCGCGAGTCGAGAACAATCCCGCTCAAGCAGCACCGCCACCAAGACCGCAACCCCATGCGCCTGCGCCATCGGAGCAGGTATTAGGTGAATTTCCCCCACTGCATGCTCCGGCAGCCGTACCTATATTACAGTCGGTTAAAGCTGAGCTTCCATTTATACAATCTGCCGCGTCCATGCTTCCGTCACCGCAGTTAAGCCTTGCAGTATCCCGCCCCCCCGCGGATAACATAGATATCCTATTCAATCCGGGCTTCGTCCAGCTAAGTCTCTTCTCTTTCTCGCTCATATTAAACCCCTCCTTAACCCGCGAGATCATATCAAAATTTGTTATATTATCAGAAAATTCTTTAACAGCTTCATGCCCTCGAGCGTCAATATCGATTCCGGATGGAACTGGACGCCGTATATCGGATACTTGACATGCTGGAGCCCCATTATCTCCTTGTCTTTCGTTTCAGCCGTGATCCTAAGGCACTTCGGAAAACTCTTCCTCTCGACTATAAGAGAATGGTACCTCGTTCCTTCAAAAGGGTTCTTAAGCCCCTTGAACAATCCCTTACCGTCGTGATAGACGAGCGATGTCTTGCCGTGCATGAGATCCCTGGCGCCGATTATCTTTCCGCCGAAGACCTCGCCTATAGCCTGGTGGCCGAGGCATACGCCAAGTATAGGAACTGTCCGTCCAAAATCGAGTATGACCTGTTCTGATATGCCGGCATTTTTAGGAATTCCCGGCCCGGGAGATATGACGATCTTCTTCGGATGCATCTTCTTTATCGCGCCGATAGTGATCTTGTCATTCCGGTATACCGCAAGCTCCGCGCCCAGCTCGCCCAGATACTGGACGAGATTGTAGGTAAATGAGTCGTAATTGTCTATAACTAAAATCATAGCAAACACCTATTGATAACTTTAAATTCGAAGCACGAAATCCGAAATACGAAACAAATTATAATGTTTAAATGAATCAAACTATAAACATTTTTTAACGATAGCCCCAAATATATTCATCAACTCGGTCGCTTCCTGTATGTGTGGGGCTATTTTCTCTTTAAAATCTATATTTGCAGAAATCAATAGCTTCAACCAATATCTAGACTCCTTTGCTTCTTTTCTGCAAATTTTTATTCGATGAGAGAAATCTTTTTTGCTTACTGATTCGTTAGCTTCGATGTAATTTGCCCCTACAGAACCTGACGATCGTATAAGTTGACTAACCAATTCAATGTTTATAGTATCCCGATGTATTTGTTTGCATAAAAGTATTATTTCCCGCGCAAACTTTTCAGTCCTTTCTTCTAAGTCATATTTTATCGGATAATTGTTCTTAGTAATTAAAGTTTCGACATTTGATATTGTTTCGTATTTCGATATTCGAATTTCGGATTTACCCATCAGTCTAATCCCATCTCCGCCATCTCTATAGCTTTCACCAGCGCCTTCGCCTTATTTATCGTCTCCTGATATTCCCGTTCAGGCCGCGAATCGGCGACGACGCCTCCGCCAGCCTGGATATAAGCCGTCTTATCCTTTATCAATATCGTCCTTATCGTAATGCAAGAATCGAGGTTCCCGGAAAAACTGAAGTACCCCACACACCCGGCATAAGTCTTGCGCTTGACGTTCTCAAGCTCGTCGATGATCTCCATGGCCCTGACCTTGGGCGCGCCGGTAACGGTTCCAGCCGGGAATGTAGCCCTGACTACATCAAATGCGTCCTTGCCCTTCTTCAACTTTCCGCTGACATCGCTTACTATGTGCATCACGTGCGAATACTTTTCTACCGTCATGAGATCCGATACCTTGACTGATCTGTAATCGCATACCCTGCCGACGTCGTTCCTGCCGAGATCGACGAGCATTATATGCTCCGCTTTCTCCTTCGGGTCTGCCAGGAGCTCTTTCATCAATCTGGCGTCTTCCTCGTCGGACGCGCCTCTAGGCCGCGTCCCGGCTATCGGCCTTAACTCCACGGTCCCGTTCTCGCACCTGACCATTATCTCCGGAGAAGAACCGACAAGGCAGAACTCTTTCATCTTCAGGTAATACATATACGGCGACGGATTTATTGATCGCAGCGCCCTGTATATCTGGAACGGCTCCGAATGTATCGGGGTCTCGAACCTCTGCGACGGCACGACCTGTATTATGTCGCCTTTCCTTATATAATCCTTGGCCTTTCTTACCACATCCTCGAACTGCTTCCGGGTGAAATTCGACTTCAACTTCAGGGGTTTCGTCTTTTTTGTCGCTAAGGGCGCAGGAGCCGGGCTCTTGCACACCGCCTTAAGGTCTTTCACTATCTTTTCTATCTTCGAGACCGCTTCGTCGTATGAGGCGGCGGGATCGCCCCGGACATGGGCGTTCGATACGACCTTTATCAGGTGGTCCACGTGGTCGAATATGAGCAGGGTGTCTGTAAGCATGAACAACGAATCCGCTATCCGGAGGTCATCCGCGTTCTTATCGGGAAGCTTCTCCATATAACGCACCATGTCATATCCAAAGAACCCGACCAATCCTCCCGAGAACCTCGGCAGCCCTTTTGTCTTCACAAAATTATACCTGCCGACTATCTTTTTCAACTCCTCTATCGGATCCTTCGCGGCAAAACGTTTCGTCTTCTTGCCTTCTGCGACACAGACCGTATCGCCTTTACTTGAAAATACCAGAGAAGGAGCGCTTCCCAGGAATGAATATCTCGCGAGGTTCTCTCCCCCTTCGACGGACTCAAGCAGGAACGAGTAGTCGCCTTTATCTATCTTCATAAAACATGAAAGAGGCGTTTCAAAATCCGCGAGGATCTCCCTGTAGACAGGTATCAGGTTGCCTTTCTTCGCGAGTTTTATGAATTCATCTTTAGCCGGATAATACATAGCCATCCTATGTTTTTTTATAGACCTCTTTAGGGTCGAATATCCTCTTGCCTTCTATTTTCACGCTGCCGGACTTATCGATCTCCCTGAAATAACAGGTGAAATAACCCTCATGACAGGCGGCCCTCTCCTGGTCGACCATAAAAAGTATCGAGTTGCCTTCGCAATCGATGAAAAGCGACCTCACAGTCTGCGTGCATCCGCTCGTTTCGCCCTTCATCATGAGCTTCCCCTTGGAGCGCCTGAATACATATATCTTACCCTCTTCGAGCGTCTTCTCGAGCGCCTCGCGGTTCATATAGCAGAGCGTCAATACCTCCCTGGACTTGTAGTCCTGGATTATCGAAGGCACCAGCCCTTTCTCGTCGAATTTGATCTTATCCGCTATGTTTGTCATAATCTCACCGCCACTTTCCTCTTTTTCAGATATTCTTTCGCTTCGGTCACCTGATATTCGCGATAATGGAATATAGACGCGGCCAACACCGCGTCCGCCTTGCCCTTCGTCAGGGCATCATAAAGATGCCCCAGGTTCCCGGCTCCGCCCGAAGCTATTACAGGGATACCGACAGATTCGCTTACACGCTTCGTTAATTCGATATCGTAGCCTTCTTTCGTGCCGTCAAAATCCATGCTGGTCAGGAGTATCTCGCCGGCGCCGAGCTTTTCCATCTTCCTGGCCCATTTAATAGTGTCGATCCCGGTCGGCGTCCTTCCTCCGTTTATAAACACTTGTGATTTTTCAATAGAATCATTTCGCTTCGAATCTATAGCCACTACTATGCATTGACTACCGAACTTCGAAGCCGATTTTTTTACAAATGACGGATCCTTGACAGCCGCCGTATTAATCGATACCTTGTCGCAACCCGCCCGCAAGACGTTCCTTATATCGTCCAGGGTGCGTATGCCGCCTCCGACGGTAAACGGAAGGAATATCGTATCCGCTACCTTTTTGACAAGCTCGATCGTCGTGCTCCTCTCCTCGTAACTTGCGGTAATATCGAGGAAGACGAGCTCGTCAGCCAGCTCCCTATCGTAGAACTTCGCGTTCTCCACAGGGTCGCCCGCGTCGCGAAGATTGATGAAGTTCACTCCCTTTACCACCCGTCCGTCTTTTATGTCGAGACAGGGGATTATCCTTTTTGTAAGCATATTTTGACCGCCTCAGCCAGGTCTATTTTTCCTTCATACAATGCCTTACCGATTATCATGCCTTTAAGGCCATCCTTCTCCAGGGCCTTCAGCGCCTTAACGTCTTCAATAGTGGAGACGCCCCCGGCGGCCACAACATCCAGCCGCGTCGACCTTATGAGCTCCTTCAATTCTTTAATATTCGGTCCTTCAAGCATACCGTCTTTCGAGATATCGGTATAATTTATCCTTCTAATGCCGGATCGCTCGATGCGCTTGACCAGGTCGCTGACCTTGGTACCGGTCTTAATGACCCATCCATTTGTATGCACCATCCCGGAGCGCGCGTCGATCCCTGCCACAAGCGTTCCTTCATACCGGGGCGCGACCTTTATCAGGAAATCCTCATCCAGCGCTTTCGTCCCGACAACTATCTTCGTAACTCCCGCATTAATAGCGGCGCTAATAGCTTCCTCATCCCTTACTCCGCCGCCCAATTCGATCCTCGCCCTCACGTTGCGCACTATATCGGCAACTACCTTTATGTTGACGGACCTGCCTTCTTTGGCGCCGTCCAGATCGACCACATGTATCATATCTACGCCAAAGGAGTCCCACTTCTTCGCAACATCGACGGGAGAATCCGAGTATATAGTCTCCCTGTTAAATTCGCCCTGGCCCAGCCGGACGACCTTGCCGCCTCTGATATCTATCGCAGGAATGACTAGCATAAAAACTACCCTCTGATTGCATGATAGTTTTAAGTCATAAGTCGTAAGCTGTAAGATTTTACTTATAACTTACAACTTAAAACTTACATCTTAACAAAATTTTCCAAAATCCTAAGCCCCGTCTTCTGGCTCTTTTCCGGATGGAACTGGAGGCCGAAGATGTTATCTTTACTGATACCGGAAACAAATTCATTTCCGTATCCGGTCGTCGTAAGGATAATACTCTCATCCTCCGGCGCGACGTAATATGAATGGACGAAATACATGTATGATCCATCAGGAATGCCGTCCAATAATTTCGAATTTCGAATCTCGAATCTCGAATTTTTCCTTATCTCATTCCATCCCATATGGGGGACTTTAAGCGCGTCGTCCCGGAATTTAAACTTCTTTACCGTGCCTTTCAATATGGAAAGTCCCCTGACGCCCGGCGCCTCACTGCTCGTCCCGAACAAAAGCTGCAATCCAAGGCACAGTCCAAGAAAAGGCTTCCCTTTGGCGATCGCGTCCTTTATCGGCCCGACGAGCCCCAGGCGCCTCAACTGCTTCATGGCGTCCCCAAAAGCGCCGACGCCGGGAAGGACGATCTTGCCGCATTTCTTTATATCCGCGGGGCGTGACGTGACCTTTGTCTTAGCCCCGACGATTTCGAGCGCCTTCTGGACGCTGCGTAAATTTCCCATCCCGTAATCAATTACAGCAATCATAGGTAAATCCGCCCGTTAATCGATCGTTCCCTTCGTCGACGGCACGCCTTTTCTTCTCGTATCTATCTGCGTAGCTTCATCCAGGGCGATCCCCATCGCCTTGAATATCGCTTCAAGGACATGGTGCTTATCGCTGCCCGAATAGACCTGGACATGCAGGTTTATATTCGCGTTCTTGGCGAACGTGTCGAAGAAATCTTTCCCGTCCTCGAGAGAGTACTCCAAGTCGCGGGAGACGAGGTCCGAAGGCACTATGGGCGGCATCTTGAATACGAAGGCGTAGCGGCCCCCTACATCTATCATGACCTTCGCGCTTGCCGTATCCATAGGTATCTCTTTCGTCCCGAACCTCTTTATGCCCTTACAGTCCCCGAGAGCTTCTTTGAAAGCTTTGCCCAGGCATATGGCGACGTCTTCATTCGTGTGGTGCATGTCCACTTTCAGGTCGCCTTTAGCTTTTAAGGCCAGATCAAATAATCCATGGAACGCGAAAAGCGTCAGCATGTGGTCCAGGAACCCTATTCCTGTATCGACGTTTATTCTGCATTGGCCGTCGATCGTCAGCTTTCCGGTTATGTCAGTCTCTGTAGTTTTCCGTTTTATTATCGCGCTTCTTGTTTTTTTACTCATAAACACTCCTTTGTTAGCTGTAAGTTATAAGTTGTAAGATTTTACTTATAACTTATGACTTACAACTTACAACTTACAACTTAAACCCAGCCTCACTCAAACCTCACCTTCACCGAATCTAAATGTTTATTCAGCCTCTCTATTCCAGCCACTGTTTCCAACGGCTCCCGTATCTTCTCGAGCGCCTTTCTTGTGTAGGACAATATGTGCGAGCTCTTGTAAAAATCGGACAGCCTTAGGCCTGAGAAGAACCTGGCGCTCCCGCCCGTAGGCAGGACATGGCTGGGCCCCGCAACGTAATCGCCGACCGCCACAGGCGTATACGGCCCTAAGAATATAGCGCCCGCGTTCTTTATCTTCTTCAATATCTTCTTCGGGTTATTTGTAAGTATCTGGAGATGCTCCGGCGCGAGCATGTTCGATACCTCCGCGGCTTCGTCCATATTCTTCACCAGTATCACATAACCCGCGAGGCCCTCTTTTTTGAATATAGCCGCCACTTTCTTCGAATTCGTTATAAGTATGGAGAGTCCCATAAAATGCTCGGATTGAGCTTCCAGGTCCGCCCTGATGAACTTTATATCCGAGAACTGGTTAGCAATGATAACGACCTCCGTCGGCCCTGCCAGCATATCTATATCGCAATATCCGAATACCTGGCGTTTCGCCTCTGTGACATAGGCATTGCCGGGACCCACTATCTTATCGACCTTCGGGATCGTCCTCGTCCCAAACGCCAGCGCGGCTATGGCCTGAGCGCCGCCGACCTTGTATATCTCGTCGACCTTCAGGAGGTTGGCCACTACCAGTATATGAGGATCGACCGATCCGTAAAGGTTGGGGGGCGTCATAAGGACTATCTTCTTCACGCCCGCCATCTTCGCCGGAATGACCGTCATGTATACACTGGAAACGAGCGGCACGGTCCCGCTCGGGACATAGACGCCGACCTTCTCGAGAGGATCGACCTTCTCGCCCAACAGGACGCCGTCCGCGTCCTTTATCTTCCACGATCTCCTGGTCTGCTTCTTATAAAACGTATTTATATTGTCCAATATTATCTTCAGCGCGGAAACGAATTCCGGCTTTATGTCCTGATAGGCGCCGGACGTCTCATGCTCGGAGATCCTGAGATCCCTCGGGCTGATCCTGACCTTATCGAATTTGCGCGTATATTTTATCACCGCCTCATCGCCGTTAATCTTAACGTCCTCGACTATCTTCCTGACGCTCTCCGAGATGCGTTTATTACGGCCTGAGTTCCTGTCGCACAACTTCTGGAATTGTTTACTGCCGACTCGCACGAGTTTCATATTGACCTCTTATTGTAAGATAGTTTTAAGTCATAAGTTGTAAGTTTTTTACTTATAACTTACAACTTAAAACTTACGACTTTGATAATTTCTCTTTAACGATCTCGAGCATCTCTCTTAACGCTATATCCAGTCTGGCGGGATCCTTGCCCCCGCCCTGGGCAAAATCATTCCTGCCGCCGCCCGATCCGCCCAATAGTTCCGCCAATTTTTTAGCGAGGTCATTGGCCCTCAAAGCGCCTTTCGACGCCAGGTCGGTTGTAACCGCTGTGATGAAGGATGCCTTCTCGTCATCCCGCGTCGCGAGGACTATTACGGCGTTCTTTTCCTTAGACTTTATCCGGTCGCTTAAACCTCTTAATATATCGATATTGGCGCCCTCGACTATATCGCTTATAAACCTCACGCCGTTAATGACCTTCCCTTTTTCTATAAGAGCGTCGATACCCTCAAGCTCTTTCTTCAGCCTTTCTTGAGTATCCTTTTTCTCTTTATCCTTAAGCGCTTTGGCCTTTTCTTTCAATTCCTCCGCCTTACCCTGTTCTGATATCCATTCTTCCGCCGTAGTGCCGGTCAGCGCCTCTATGCGCCTGACACCCGAGGCTATCGAACTTTCGCTTATTATCCTGAATATGCCTATATCTTTTGTGTTATCGACGTGTGTGCCTCCGCAAAGCTCCTTTGATATATCACCGACAGTGATCACACGCACCACCTTGTCGTATTTCTCGCCGAAGAGCGCCATCGCGCCATCATTCTTCGCGGCGTCTACATCCTTAACCTGTTTCGATACGGCGATAGATCTTTTAATGCAATCATTCACTATCTCTTCAACGCGCGCTATCTCCCTGGTTTCCATCTTCTTCATGTGTGTAAAATCGAACCTCAAATGGTCTTTATCGACGAGCGACCCCGTCTGGTGGACATGGTCTCCCAGGACCTTCCTCAATGCCGCATGCATCAGGTGTGTTGCCGTGTGGTTCGCCATCGTCCTGTTCCTGGCCGACTGGTCTATCGCTGCTTTAGCGGCCTCGCCTTTTAATATGCGCCCTTTCTTCATCTTGCCGATATGGACTATCGCATCGCCTACTTTCTTAGCGTCCTCCACTTCCATGGTCCCGGATGCCGTCTCGATCGTTCCCCGGTCTCCCGCCTGGCCTCCAGACTCGCCGTAGAACGGCGTCCTGTCCAAAACGACCTGCCAGCCTGCGGATAACTTACCGTCCGGCAGGCTGGCCTCTCCGCTCTCGAGCACCGCCAGGACAGTCGCATCGGCATGCGTCTTGTCGTATCCGAGGAACTCTGTCTTTAACCTTAGCGCCTCTATCTTTTTCGCGAATGTCTCGGAGAATATCTCACTCTTTATCTTCGTCTTGGAGCGGGACATCTCCCTCTGCTTTTCCAGGAGCTCCTCAAAACGCGGCTTGTCTATCTCCAGACGATGGCGCTGGGCTATGTCTTCGAGCATCTCATAAGGCATGCCGTAAGTATCGTAAAAATTGAAGGCCGCCCGTGCGATCGTCCCGGCGTCTTTCTCCTTTGTCATACTTTTGAACGCCTCTTCCACCCTCGGTATCTGGGTCTCGATAACAAGCCGGAAACTCTCTTCCTCAATTTTGACCACCTGCGCTATGTCATCCCTCTTCGCTTTTAACTCAGGATATGGACGGCCCATAACATCCGTCACCATACCTACCAGCTTATAAAAGAACGGGCCTTTTATCCCCAAATCCTGAGCTTGCGCTATCGAACGGCGTATCAGCTTGCGCACGACGTAACCGCGCTCCTCGTTCGAGGGCATGACACCGTCGGCGATCGTAAAGACCACCGCGCGTATGTGGTCGGCAATTGCGTTAATCTTCCGGTTTCTGGTTACTGGTTTCTGGTTACTTCTTATATGCCTCTGTATTTCTTGAATAACCGGCTGAAATATATCTATCTCAAAATTCGTCCTCACGCCCTGCATCACGGACGCGAGCCGTTCAAGCCCCATACCCGTGTCTATATTCTTCGCGGGAAGCGGTTTCAGGCTCCCATCGCTCTGGCGGTCGAATTGCGTAAATACGAGGTTCCAGACCTCTATGAAACGCCCGCAATCGCACGCCGGCGTGCATCCGGCCTTGCCGCACCCCACATCAGCGCCATAATCGTAAAATATTTCGGAGCAGGGGCCGCACGGCCCGTTGGGCCCTCTGGTCGGCGCTTCAGACGGCCAAAAATTCTCCTTCTCGCCGAACTTTATTATCTTCTTCTCCGGGATTTTAATAGTATCCTTCCATATACCATAAGCCTCTTTATCATCTTTATAAACAGAGGCCCACAGCCTGTCCGGTTCTATCTTCAACGATACCGTGAGAAATTCCCATGCCCAGGAGATCGCTTCTTTTTTGAAATAATCTCCGAAGGAAAAATTGCCTAACATCTCGAAGAAGGTATGGTGGCCCGACGTCCTCCCTACGTTCTCGAGGTCGCCGGTCCTCAAGCACTTCTGGGATGTCGTCGCGCGTTTGTATGTCACATTGCGGCCGAGGAACTTCTCCTTGAACTGGTTCATACCGGCCCCGGTAAATAAGAGCGTCGGATCGTCTTTAGGCACAAGGCAGTCGCTGGCCACGATCTCGTGGCCTTTCGACTTAAAAAACTCCAGAAATGTCTGCCTTATGTCGTCGGTCTTCATGTTATTCTTCTGTGCGTCCCTGGCCAATGACAGCCTCTGTTACCCTTCTTACCGTCTCATACGCGAATCCGCGGCGCAGCATGAAATCATACAGGCGTTTAATCGCCTTAGACCTGTCCAGCTTCTTCAACCGCTCGAATCTCTCGCGCCCCATATTGAGCGCCAGCTCGTACTCGTCGTAATTCTTTTCCTTTTCCTCGAGAGCGGCTTTGATTATGGCGTCACTGACGCCCTTCCGCTTCAACTCGTGTTTCAATACGACGCTGCCTGCGGGATTCATATGCATACGGCTCTCTACCCAGAAACGCGCGAACTTCTCATCGTTGATATCGCCTGTCCGCTTCAGGTCTCCGACGATGCCCTCTATTAAGGCCTCCCCGTAGCCCTTCAGCTTCAGGCGGCTTCGTATCTCCGATTCGCTCCTCGGCCGCATCCGCAGCAGCATGTAGGCGTTGTTCTTCGCCCGGGCTTTTATTTTATCGAATTCCACAATAACCCTTACAACCAATGAAAGTTACGTAATGTTACGTAAGGTTAGTGAATGTTGCATAAGGTTACCAGGACTCTAACAACCTTACGTAACCTTAATTAACCTTCTCTAACTTTACGTAACTTTCTTACCTTAACTCTTACTTAATCGACTTTTCCAGTATCTCTTTCTCCAGCTTTTGCATCATCCTGGGATTTTCCTTAAGATATACCCTGGCGTTCTCCTTGCCCTGCCCCAGCTTCTCTTCGCCGTATAGGACCCATGACCCGCTCTTCTGGGTCACGCCAAGGATCTCGGCCATATCGAGCACGCTTCCGGACTTCGATATGCCTTCATCGTACATTATGTCGAATTCGGCTTTCCTGAACGGCGGCGCCACCTTATTCTTTACGATCGAGGCCCTTACGCGGTTACCCACAACCTCCTCGCCCTTCTTAAGCGATGCGATGCGGCGCAGGTCTATCCTGACAGACGAGTAGAACTTGAGCGCCCTGCCGCCCGGCGTAGTTTCGGGGTTCCCGAACATGACGCCGATCTTTTCGCGTATCTGGTTTATGAATATGACGCAGGTCTTGGACTTGGCAATTACGCCCGACAGTTTCCTTAAGGCCTGGCTCATGAGGCGCGCCTGGAGCCCCATATGAGAATCTCCCATATCGCCCTCAATCTCAGCCCTTGGTGTGAGCGCGGCGACCGAGTCCACTACTATGACATCGACGGCATTCGACCGGACGAGAGTCTCCGTTATCTCGAGCGCCTGCTCACCGGTATCAGGCTGCGACATCAGGAGATTATCGAGGTTAACGCCGAGCTTTTTGGCATAAGCCGCGTCGAAAGCGTGCTCCGCGTCTATAAACGCGGCCTGTCCTCCCGCCCTCTGGGCGTTCGCGATTATGCTTAAAGTAAGCGTAGTCTTTCCGCTCGATTCCGGCCCGAATATCTCGATGACCCTGCCGCGCGGCACTCCGCCAACGCCAAGGGCGACGTCGATAGTGACCGAGCCTGTCGAGATCGCCGGCACGTCGAGCTTGAAATCCTGCCCAAGCTTCATTATAGAGCCTTTCCCGAACTGTTTTTCGATATGTTCCAGCGCAAGGTCGAGAGCTTTTGTCTTCTGCTCCTGCGCCTTCTGTTCCTGTGTGGCATCCTTAATGTCTTCTTTCTTCTCTTCCTTTACCGAATCTTTTTCCTTAACTTTGGTCTTGACCATACAAGCGCTCCTTCTCTTTGTTTTAGGTTTATAACATAATTATCTTACTTATTAGAATGATATATTATACATTCGTCACCTCCTTTTTGTAAAGAATTATTGCCTCCGGACTACTCCTGCCTGAACCCTATCCTTCTTTTTGGTTTCTCAGCAGGCGGCGCCATTAACTGTCGTATCGCCTCGAAAATTGAGCGGATTTCCCCATCATGCTTTTCGATCTTTCTTTCCAGCTCCTTCAGTCTATAGGCCAGGCCTTTATGTGTAGATATGATTGTTTTCAACTTAACAAAGGCGCGCATTATAGCGACATTGACCTGTATTGCCCTCCCGCTGCGCAAAACGCTTGAAAGCATGGCAACCCCTTGCTCCGTAAAGGCACGCGGCATCTTTCTTGTCCCGCCCCAACTTGATGTTCCAAAATGGAACATCAAGTTCTCGAATTCCATTCTGGTCAATTGAAACATAAAATCGCGGGGAAACCGATCTACATTCCTTACTACGGCTTTATTTAAATCACGGGTACCGACCCTATAAAGCCTGGCCAGGTCCCTGTCAAGCATAACTTTTTGTCCCCTGATAAGCATAATCTTGCTCTCAATCACTTCATGCGGTACCATTTCCTTCATACGGCTCTCCTTTCTCCCCACTATATAAGACGGTTAAATCGGCAAAATTCTTGCAAGTTTGTTAAGAAAGTCAGTTGGCTAAGTGCCGTGAGTTATACGAACGGCCAAGTTTATTAAATAAGTCTATCTACCAGGTGCCGAGGTCTCCGACCGAGGCCAAGATTTTTTTCTTGCCCCCCAACCTTTGCCCCTATATAATAAGACCCATGAACGCCGAGATAATATCGATTGGCACGGAATTGCTCCTTGGGCACATCGTAAACACTAACACCGCATTTATCTCTCAAAAGCTCGCCGAAATAGGCATTGACGTCTACCACCAGTCTGTCGTCGGAGACAATCCTAAACGCATAGCCGAATCGATCAATAAAGCCGCTTCCCGGTCCGATATCATAATAACAACAGGCGGGCTCGGCCCTACTGTTGACGACGTAACCATAGAAACAATAGCTTCCCTACTGCATAAAAAGCTCATCCTTAATAAAACGATCCTGAAGGACCTGAAAGACTATTTTAAATTACGGCGCATAAAGGTGCCGCAGGAAAGCATAAGGCAGGCGTATATTCCGGAAGATATAAAGTGGATAAGGAACAAGGTCGGCAGCGCTCCCGCATTGATCGCGGACTATAAAGGCAAAGTTATAATATGCCTTCCCGGGCCGCCGAGGGAATTGAACCGCCTCGTCGAAGACGATATCATTCCTTATGTAAAGAAGATATCCGGCGCGCCATGGGTCATAAGGTCGCGGACCATAAAAATAGTTGGGGGCGCCGAATCACAGGTGAACGGTAAAGTAAAAGACCTTCTCGCGTTGAAACCTCCCACTACAGTAGGGATATACGCAAAACTCGGCGAGGTCGAACTTAAGATAATGACTAAGGATAAGAGCGCTGTCCATGCGGCAAGGAGCATCGCTCGTGTAGAAAATAAGATCCGGGCGAGATTGAAAGACCAGATATTCGGCTGCGACGATGAAACGATCGAAGGTTCGGTCGCGAGACTGCTTACCGGGAAAAGGATGACGATAGCGGTGGCCGAATCCTGCACCGGCGGGCTTGTCTCTGACAGGTTGACCGATGTTCCGGGTAGTTCAAAATACTTCATAATGGGTTTGGCGGCGTATTCCAATGACATAAAAGTCAATCTGCTCGGCGTCTCGCCTGCAGCCATACAAAAATACGGCGCAGTCTCTAAGATAGTCGCTTTTCAAATGGCTAAAGGCGCAAGGTTCCTTGCCTGCACCGATATAGGGATAGGCATAACCGGGCTCGCAGGGCCCGGCGGCGGGACGAGAGCTAAACCGGTTGGGCTTGTTTACATAGCGCTTGTTTCCGGTAAAAAAAGCATAGTCAAGGAATGCCGTTTCAGCGGCTCGCGGAAAGAGATTAAGTTCCAGGCGTCTCAAGTTGTATTAGACTTAATCAGACGGCAGTTGTAAGTTATAAGTCGTAAGTTGTAATTAAAAATATGAGAACATTCATAGCAATCGAATTGTCTGACGAAATTAAAGAAACCCTTGCCCAAGCCACATCCCACCTCAAATACTCCGGAGCTGACATCAAATGGGTCGATAAGGGCAATATTCACCTTACGCTGAAATTTCTGGGTGAGATATCCGACGATAAGTGTGAGGAGGTTAAAAATACGATCGATGGAGTCGCCGCAAGCACTAGGCCTTTTGAGATAAGCCTTAAAGATATCGGCGCGTTTCCCAATATAGAATTCCCCCGCGTCATCTGGGTCGGACTCGATAAAGGCGCCGCGGAATCGGCAGTCCTGGCAAAGAGAATAGATACCGCGTCATCAAGACTCGGATTCCAGGAAGAGACTCGCCCCTTCGCGGCTCATCTCACCATCGGCCGCGTCCGTTCGCCGAAGAATAAGCAGGCGCTTAAAGAAAAATTTACAACTTACAACTTAAAACTTACAACTAAAAACCAGCCGGTCTCCTCAGTCGTTCTATTCAAGAGCACCCTTACTCCTCAAGGATCTGTCTACACGAAACTGTACGAAGCAAGGTTTAAGTCGTAAGCTATAAGTTGTAAGCTTTAAGTAGAAACGCAACTTTTCATATTACAACTTATAACTTACAACTAACACTAATCTCACTCAACAATAAGCCCGGGAGCCGGATGAGGATCGCCAACTCGGGGAAGGCGCCTCATCCAGCTTAACCCAGGCTTATTAATACATTAAACAAACCTCCATCACCTCGTAGGTGTCACCTACGAGGTGTGATTTTTGGCTACGCGCTGATTGCGGCTTGCAACGACCTCCTGTAATCTTCGTATGCGGTATCTATCTCTGAAGAGCGCCTCTCGATCGGCGGAAGCTCGTTAAACCATTTCTTCCCTGGAGTTTCGTCGTTAGCGATATCGACAACCGCTTTCAGCGCAGTCGAAAAAGGATGCACGCCTTCGCCCACGAATAGTACAACAGGAATATGCTTCTCTCCGGCAAATTGCCTTATACCGTCTATTCCCACGTCGTCGGTATTCCCTTTAATAACTCCGAGGAACGTATTGATGCCGTTCACTATTCCCTGCCGCTTAGCGAAATTT
>JAQUSE010000137.1 GCA_028715235.1 Candidatus Omnitrophota bacterium
CGTCTATGTTCAACTTCTTTATCTTGTTACTCAGCGTGTTACGATGCAGTCCCAGTATCTTCGAGGCCGCTACCTGGTTGCCGCCGGAACGTTCCAGAGCCTTCGCTATTACCGCCTTCTCGATATCATCTATTATGCTGGCGTATATGCGCTCGGAATTACCCGTATAAAAATAACGGTTTATTATATCATAGAAATCGTCTGTCACATCAATGCCTATTTTTTATGCATCCGACAACAAAAAAATTTTGCAACCCCTGCCGCATAGTCAAATACGCCGCGGCAGAGGTTACAAAGATCCAATCAATTACAGGACCGAAAGGTATTTCTCCAGCTCATGCTGCGGCACCCGGATCCTGTACTCGTCCCACTCCTTCTTCTTTAATTCAACGAACCTGGGGAATATATGGCTTCCCAGGACTTTTTTGACCAGTTCGCTGTTCTCGCCTATCGCGATCGCGTGCCCCAGGCTGTCCGGCAGAGTCTCGATGCCCCTCTCTTTCCTCTCGGCGTCGGTCAGATGATAGAGGTTCGTGTCCATAGCCTTCGGCGCCTTGTACTTCTTTTCAATACCGTCGAGACCGGCGTGCAGCATGGCCGCAAACGTCAGGTACGGATTGCATGCGGGGTCGCAGGCCCTGAACTCGCATCTGGTCGCCTTCTCTTTGCCGGGATAGTAGAGCGGCACTCGGACAAGAGCGCTCCTGTTCCTACGGCTCCAGGCCACATATACGGGCGCCTCGTAACCCGGCACAAGCCTCTTATATGAGTTTGTCGTCTGGGCGAATATAGCGCAGATCTCCTTGGCATGTTTTAGCAGTCCCGCTATGTAATTACGGGCGGTGTCCGAAAGATTATCTTCGCTCTTCGCGTCGAAGAACATGTTCTTCGAACCTTTAAAGAGCGATTGATGCGTATGCATGCCTGAGCCGTTCTGCCCGAATATAGGTTTCGGCATAAAGGTTGCGTACACACCGAACTTGCTCGCTATCTCCTTCACAACTACTTTATAGGTAATAACACTATCGGCCATCTCGAGCGCGTCTTTATATCTCATATCGACTTCGTGCTGAGAAGGGGCCACTTCATGGTGCGAATATTCGACGTCTATGCCCATCTTCTCAAGGGCCAATACCGTCTCGCGTCTAAGGTCGCTGGCAACGTCGAGCGTCGTCAGGTCAAAGTATCCGCCCTTATCGAGGACTTCGGTAGCCGAATCACTCTTAAAATAGAAGAACTCGAGCTCAGGACCGAGATAAAAATGGTCATATCCCATCGCGGTTGCCCTCTCAAGGGCTTTTTTCAGGATGTAGCGCGGGTCACCCTCATACGGCTTCTTATCCGGCGTCAGGACGTTGCATATCATCCTGGCAACAGCCTTCTCGGAAGGCCGCCACGGAAGTATGGCGAACGTGTCGGGATCAGGGAAGGCTATCATATCAGACTCCTCTATATCCTGGTAACCCGTGATAGAGGATCCGTCAAATCCCATGCCGTTATCAAGAGCGTTTTCCAGCTCTTTGTCCGTTATAGCGAAACTCTTTACCTGCCCCATTATGTCGGTAAACCATAACCTTATAAACTTTACGTCATTCTCCTTAACCAGCTTCAAAATATCCTGCTTCGTCTTCTTCGCCATCTGTATCCCCCTTTGTTTTGGCTTGTTAAATAAAAAATGGTATTTTAGCCGCTTCGGCTTAAAACACCATTGTTTTAATACGCCTCATGCACAAACGCTGTGCTCTCCTGAATACAACAATTACGTATATATAAGTAAAAAAATGGGGCTCTTGGTAACTAAAATTTTAAAATATTTACCCTATCGCCAAAGGCCCTTTTTCACCGGTGCGTATCCTGAAACACTCTTGGAGATCTATAACGAATATCTTGCCGTCGCCTATAGTGCCTGTCTTCGCAGCCTTCATTATCGCCGCTACAGCAGGTTCGACATAGCTATCGTTAACTGCGATCTCAAGCCTCACCTTCTTCAGCAGGTTGCCCGTCTCTTTCCTGCCTCTATACACCTCTGTCCGCCCTTTTTGCCGCCCGCACCCGAGGGCATTCGATACTGTCCTTAAGTGTATCTGGCTATTATCGAGCTCCTGCAATACATCCTCAAGTTTATGCGGCTGAATTATGGCTATTATCAGTTTCATATTGTCCTTTCTAATCGAGCAGCGTATAAGCGCTCTCTTCATGCTGGGTTATATCCAATCCTACAACCTCTTCTTCGTCGGACACCCTCAGGCCCATAACAGCGTCGAGAACCTTGAGCAGGATAAATGTTATCGCTACCGAATACACCATGGCCGCAAGCGCTCCTATAGCCTGCACCTTGAACTGCGCGGCATTCCCGAATAACAGGCCGTTATTGCCTGCCGGGTTTATGAGCTTTTGCGCGAAAAGCCCCGTTAGCAGGGCTCCTATGGTCCCGCCCACGCCATGGACTCCAAAAGCGTCGAGCGAGTCATCGTATCCGAATTTCAGCTTCATGACCGCGACCGATGTGTAACAGACCATGCCGCCTATAATACCTATGCATATTGAAGAGATCGGAGACACAAACCCCGCGGCGGGCGTTATCGCGACAAGTCCCGCGACAGCTCCCGTAGCCCCGCCGAGGATCGTCGGCTTTCCTGTCACCTTCCACTCGATCATCATCCATGTAAGGGCAGCGGCCGCGGCGGCTGTATTCGTCGCTATAAATGCCGATACGGCAAGCCCATTCGCCGCCAGGGCGCTTCCGGCATTGAAACCAAACCACCCGAACCATAGAAGGGACGCGCCGAGAACGACGAGCGGCAGGTTATGAGGAGGCATCGGCTCTTTGCCGTATCCGCGCCTCTTACCTAATATAAGAGCGCACACCAGCGCGGAGATACCTGACGAAATGTGGACTACCGTACCTCCCGCGAAGTCAAGGCATCCCATCTCCCTGAGCCATCCGCCCGCGCCCCACACCCAGTGGCAAACAGGGTCATACACAAGGGTCGCCCACAATAAGGTAAAGACTGCATAAGTCGAGAACTTCATCCTCTCCGCGAAAGCGCCGGTTATCAGGCCCGGCGTAATTATCGCGAACATCATCTGGAATGCCATAAATAACAGATGCGGGATCGTCGACGCGTAATCCGGATTCGGGGCCATCCCCACGCCTTTCAGCCCGAACCACGCGAGGCTTCCTATGAAATGACCCTGGTCAGGTCCGAAGGATAAGCTATATCCCCACAGCACCCACTGGATGCTTATCAGACACAGGACGAAGAACGACTGCATCATGGTAGCAAGCACGTTCTTCCTCCTCACGAGCCCGCCATAAAACAGCGCCAGCCCCGGCGTCGTCATAAGCATGACAAGCGCCGTCGACATCAAGATCCACGCCGTATCCCCCGAATTGATCATATCCGCTTCCTTTCCATAAAATTTTTACATCTGTTTACACAACTGGGAAAAAATTCACATAAAAAAACATACACTATTCACCCGGATAATATTCACCGGATACCTAATCTGGCCCTCATCACCTCCGCGTAAACCTTATTAATACGCCCTGTTTTTAACCACCTTTCTAATGTGGATACCTGGATATCTATCCCTTTTGACAGGTCATGCAGCGTATACCTGTTCCTCTCCTTAAACTGCCTTAATTTTTCAATCAGTTCTTTATCGACCATCTAAATCGCGCTTTCGCCTTTTTCGCCCGTTCGAATTTTAACCGCGTCTTCTACGGGATATATAAATATTTTCCCGTCTCCTACTTCACCTGTCCGGGCATATTCCATTATAGTATTCACTATCTTATCCACTTCGCCGTTCTTAACGATTATCTCTATTTTAATTTTCGGCAGCAGCTCCATTTTATACTTTTCGCCGCGCCACTGCTGGACAACGCCCTTTTGCTTGCCATGCCCTTCGATTTCGCTGATCATGAGCCCCGCGCAGCCAAACAGTTCCAGCGCGCGGCGCACCGGATCAAGGCTTTCCGGCCTGATTATGGCCTCGATTTTTTTCATACCATACCTCCTCAATTTCCATTCCGCAAGCCTGAGAATGAATAGGCCGGCTTGCGGGTTATGAACTCAGGGTATGCGGAATTGCCATGTTCCCCTATATCCAGGCCTTCTATCTCTTCCTGCAGGCTTACCCTTAATCCCATAACCTGCTTTATTAAAACCCATGAAACAATGGAAGCAAGGAAAACATACGCCCCGCAGGATAATACGCCGATAGCCTGCGCCGCCAACAATTTTGTGCCGCCGCCGAAAAACAGGCCGTTGCCCGTAGCAGTCCCGGTTATCTTATCCTGAGCGAATAAACCCACACAGAGTGTTCCGAAAACGCCGTTCACCAAATGTACGGATAACGCGCCTACAGGATCATCCATTTTTAACCTGTCAAAACCTATAACTGCCAGCACGACCAATACGCCTGCGATCAGTCCTATGATAATTGAGCTCGGAACGCTTACAAACGCGCATGGCGCCGTTATCGCGACAAGCCCGGCAAGACAGCCGTTCAGTGTCATACCGAGATCAGGCTTGCCCAGCATAAGCCACGATAATAAGGTGGCGCTCAATATTGCCGCCGCGGCAGCCGTATTCGTAGTAACCGCGACGTGGCATATGGCTAAAGGATCCGCCGCCATGGTCGATCCGGGGTTAAAACCAAACCATCCGAGCCACAGCACAAAGGTACCTATAGTCGCTATAGAGAGGTTGTGGCCCGGGATTGGGTTGATCTTCCCGTCGTCCGAATACTTTCCAAAACGGGGACCGAGCACCAATACGCCGGCCAGCGCCGCCCATCCGCCTACCGAATGCACTACCGTGGATCCGGCAAAATCATACATTCCTAATTTAGCCAGCCATCCGCCCCCCCATATCCAGTGCCCTACGATAGGGTAGATTAGCATTGTCATGACAAAGGAGAAGACTATAAAGGAAGCGTACTTTATCCTTTCTGCTACTGCGCCGGATACTATCGTAGCGGCGGTCCCCGCGAAGACCAGCTGGAAAAAGAATTTTGCGAGTAACGGTACGCCTGTCCACGAGAGCGCCGAATATACACCTTTATATGCCTCGCCTGTGGCGGGAGAGTTATCCGCGCCTGATAGGAAAAACATCCCTTTTAATCCCACCAACGGCGTTCCATCTCCAAACATAAGGCCATAGCCTAAGACCAGGAAACCGATAGAAG
>JAQUSE010000008.1 GCA_028715235.1 Candidatus Omnitrophota bacterium
CTTCTTTCTGCTCGGCCATGAATGCTAAGGCTGCGCCCACATCCTCAGATAAGTCGCCGGCCGTCGAAGTCGAAGAACTGCCTTCGCTTAAACCGATACCTCTTTTGTCAAAGTTGAGTACGCAAAAGCCGTTTTTTGCAAGATAATCTGCGATCCCGGTAAATAGTCCCTGGTATCGACGATCCTGAGGGCAATCGCCGCCTACCAGAAGCAGGGCCGGATGCGCTCCTTCTGCTTTTGGCGCTGTAAACGTTCCGGATAATTGGATAGTCTTATTCTTAAAAGACACCGCCCGCTGAGTGTATGCGTCGTCTGCCAGGACGTATTCCTCGGCCTTTAATGTCTTGGCGGAGAACCTCCGGGTTATCTTCAGCCCTATTTTCGGTATCTCCAGCCTCATAATGCTTTTATCCGATTTCGCAATCCATAAGTTTCCTTGAGGATAATTTCTTATTTTCAGGATAAGGTTCTCTGTCTTTATCCTGCGCCTGTCTATCTTCAAATACTCATCTTTAATGGAAGTAAGCGTAACAAACCTTTGCATGGGAGGCAGCGACGGATCGGAGAAGATAGTGATAGTGTTAAATCCTTGCGACCTGCCGCGCCTGAAGTTGTAGTTCTCGATCAGCGGCATATATGTCACGGGAGAATCGTCTTCGAAGACAAAGGTCTCTTTTTTTATCGGGATGTTCTCCAGACATGCGAATTTAGAATAAAATGAGGCTACGAACGATAAGGACCCGTTCACGTTCTCCAGATGGGCGGTTTCAACAGATTTGTTGCCGTAACCTTCCCTGGAGTAGCTTTCTAAATTGTATTGCCTATCCAGTGTAAGTTTGGATTTGAACTCGGTAAGCGCGGGGAAAAAGGGTGTCTCCATTACGGATTTATATATAAGTTTGTCATCCGTTAAAAACTTATCTATTCTTATGGTTCCTATATCACGCCCCTCAAGATTTACCGCGTAATAGTATATCTTGTGTTTCTCCCTGTCCAGATATATGAAGGATGATATAAAGAGAAGGATGCTCACCATTAGCAGAACGGATACTATGAAATAAATGGTTTTCATCGTATTAAAACTCTATGGAAAGGATCTCGGAGGCAAGCCTGCCGGCCCACCTGCCTGATCCTTCAGTTGGTCCGGACTCAGCTTTCAATTCGGAAGCTATTTCGCCCGGACAATTGTTCAATATCTTTTTAAAAGGCATTGTCTCATTCGGCCTGATCGGGATCTCGGACCGGCCGTACAAATAAGGCATTGCTGCCTGTGTCAGGTTTGAATCGCCGAGAGACGGTTTATTGGGATGGAAGGTTACCTCGTATATTACGGCGCCGTCTTCGTCGAGTAGTTTAACTTTTATGAGTAAACCGGTTACAACCCTATTGCCTTTGTTTTTTAAGACTCCTTCGATAATAGGGTTTCCTTTTAGCGGCCCGCTATTTTCCATCTTGGCGTTCAATTTTGATATATCTATGAACTTTGCGTAAAATCTGGCATTGATCTTCTCGAGCTCGTAAATATAAGATAGCCTGAATTCCTCGCTCTTGATCTCCTGGTAAACTATGTAGCCTACCAGCGTAAGGACTAGAACGCAAAATATCACAAAGCTGGAGACGAACGCAACTATCAGGCTCTTTTTCTTTATTATCATGGTTTAATGCCCGCTTTCGAGATCTTCTTCTTATATAGCTCCCGTATAGAGCCAAATATATCTATATAAGGCTTGCTCCGGTAGTCAGGATAAGTCCATGGCCAGGGGTTGTACCTCCTGTCTTTATAGAACAATGTGATCTCCGCGAAGATGCCTCTGTTGAGATATATCCTGTGTGAATAGTCCTTTGTGGAAAATAATATAAGTTTGGAAAGGGTCAGGTATCCGGGATCGATATTTACCGTTCTATTACCGTCCACTAAGAACCGTTTTTCCAATTTATTGGTCTCTATCTTTGCGTCCCATATGTTCTTGAGGCCGACGGGTTTTTCGAAACTCACGAATTTTCTTTTTAAACCCTCCCCCATCTCATCTTTGTAATACTCTGTATGCGTGAAATCGAGGATCCCGCTTTCAAAGTCTATCCTCCCGTAGGTCCTACCCAGTCTTTTTTCGACTTTGTGGAAGATGGATACGTCTTTTGAGAGAAGCCCGACTATGAGATTGACTTTGTCTTGGCTGCGCAGAGCGCCCATATTCAGGCCGGGGTCTCGCCTGGATTGAAGACTATGGAACGGATATAATCTCTGAAGTTGCTGCCGGGAGCCTCTTTCACTATACGAAATCTGATCCCCGCGTGGAACAACCTCTTCCCGGTCGGGTCTTTCTCCGGGGACTCTTCGGACCATACGACTATTCCTTCTACCACAGGCGCATCTTGTTGATGCGGCATAATTATCCTGATATTTAACTTAGTTTCTTTGAAAAGTTTTTTGTCGAGCTGGAGCTTTATGCCGCCTTCGGATATATCGACGGTCGTGCCATTCGCGTTCGACCCCGGCTCTTTTATTATAGTATACACAACCTCGAGGTTCTTCTTGAACCGTACGTGCTTTCGTCTTTCGTCTCCGTCCCAGTATTCCTTTACGACTGCGTGGGGAAGACGGTTCTTTATTGTGATGATGTCGCTTCTGTATAACATATAAAATATAGCTGCCAGCAATATTATGAACATTAATTCAATGGCTAAGATCATCTGTGGTTTCCTTTACGCTTTTAAAGCTACCCCTTTTTTGCTATATAGTTCGAGATGGCTTCCCTGTTCTTCTGAGAGAGGTTTTCGAAAAAAATAGCGACATCATGGTGTTTGGTAACTCCATCGATTATAACCGGGTGGCCCCTTACTACTACACCCTCCACCTCAATTACGCTCTTAACGTCCTTGTCGTTTTTGGACGGATCGGGGAGCATCAGCATAAGTTTGACCCTTGACATAATCGGTACCTCCCTGTCGACTTTGCAGTATATGCCGGACGCGCTTATGTTAAGCGTATGCGTCATGGTGTCGTAATCACCAAGATTTAATTTTAACGTGAGGGCATCGTCGTTGATGCGGGGAAAGGATCTCCTGTCTTCTTTTGTCATCTATATATAACTCCTTATTTAGTGTTCCTATCCGGGCGGCCAGACAAACTTTCTGCCGCCCAACAGATGCAGGTGTATATGAAAGACATCCTGGCCTGCGTCCTTATTGCAATTCAATACAATCCTGTATCCGGATTCATGGATATTTTTTTCTTTAGCGATATTCTTTGCCGTAAGGACCAGCCTGCCTATCAGGTGTATGTTGTCATCGTCAAGATCGGATACCTTGTCTATGTGGTATTTAGGTATCACAAGTATGTGGACCGGAGCCTGAGGCTTTATATCCTCGAACGCAATCACCATATTGTCTTCAAATACTATTTTTGCCGGTACCTCTTTATTAGCTATTTTGCAGAATAAACATGAGCCAGGTGCCATATCATAACCTCTCAAGCGTATAGCTTAAGCTTCCTAATCCGCTTTCCTCAGCATATCTCAGCTGGCTCATCCAATCGGTTCCAGGAAAGGCCCGCCTTAAGATATCTTTGCCGGTTCGTTGATTAATAAGGTCTACACACGCCTTATCGATGCTTACCGGATCGGTCGACGCCACTATCCCGAGATCGTCAATCACCCTGTCTTCGTCTTTAGCAAGGCAGTCGCAGTCTTTGGTAACGTTGATAAGAAAAGATATGTATCCGACTTTTCCGCTGACGGCCTTGACTACACCATGCGCATATTCTACCATCTTTTCCTGCAGATTTTCAAGGGTTTCGCTCCATTTTATGTCGATAGCTTTCGTGCGGCACACAACTGCGCATTCCCCGCAGCCCTTGCAGGACGCTTCCGATATTCTGACTTTCCTTTTTTCCAGCGTTATGCACGACGCCGGACAATACTTTACGCATTGCCCGCACCCTATGCAAAGATCCGGCTTGATTTCAGGAACGACCCCGCAATGCTGCTCATATTTACCCCGTCTCGATGCGCATCCCATGCCCAGGTTCTTTATGGCTCCTCCAAGACAGGTCAACATATGTCCGGTAACGTGCGTCAGCGCAAGCAGACTATCGCAGTCAGCAATGTCGGAGGCTATCTTCACTTTATCGAAATGTTTTTTAGAAACGGCTATCTCTGTGAAATTTTTTCCTAATAGACCGTCGGCTATCAATACCGGAACGCCTACATTGTTGATATTATATCCATGCTTATCAGCGAGCTTTAGATGGTCTACTGAATTTGTCCGCAAGCCGCCTTTGTATATAACATTCGCATCGGTAAGGAAGACGTTCTTGGTCCTATCCTTTACAGCCCGCACCGCCTCTCTTACCCATTGATGCCTTATATGACCCTTATTGCCTTCTTCACCGAAGTGCAGTTTTATGCCTGTGAAATCGTCCTTGCCGATCATGCCCAGCACTCCGCTTGCGTCAATAAGAGATGCCAGTTTCTCTGAGACCGACTCTATTGTATCGTCATTACCGGCGCTTATGTAATAGACCTTACTTGGCATAGATCGCCGCCTTTTCGGTAAGCACAGTGAAGCCTTTCTTCAATAGAAGGGCGGCAAAGACGCCGTTACCTTTCTTTAAAACACGCCTGAAAGTCCCGTCGTAAATACGGCCGTATCCGCAAGAAGGGCTGTTCGACTTAAGTATCGCTTTTTTTATCCCGTGACGATCAGCGAGGGCAAGCGCTGTTCTCGCCCCTTTCAGGTAATAGCCGGAGACGTCTTCACCGGAAACAGCGGCTACTTTCGCTTTTTTCATCAGAACTTCCTCACCGCCTTTGCTCATTATTTCAGCATTCTCGCGCGGTGTAGGCAGCCCTCCCAGGACCTCCGGGCATACGGGAATAGCCCGCCCATTTTCCACCAGCGCCTTTATCGATCTTCTAAGTTTGCCCTCTCCCTTGTATGTGCAATTTATCCCGGCAAGGCACGCGCTTACTATGAATTTGTAACGGACGTCTTTCTTAATAACATGTTTGCGTGCGGTCATTTTGCTGAAAATCCGTAAAAACCTATCTTTTTACCGAGGTCCCAGTATTCGCCCTGGTTGTAAACGAACGGTTGTATCCTGGCGTAATCGAAATGTCCGTCCATATCAATCGCCTCGGTATCGGCATGGATGGCCAATACCTCGCCTATGAACATATCATGCGCGCCGAGTTTTACAATGTCCTTGACGACGCACTCGATGTTGACCGGGCACTCCTGTATCATGGGCGAGCGCACCTTCGCGGACGCTACCCTGGTAAAGCCGAACTCTTTGAATTTATCAATTTCTTTCCCTGATCGAAGCCCGCATTGATCAACTTTGTCGATCAAGGACTTGGTAGGTATGTTCATTACAAAATCGCCCGTACTCTTGATCATTTTGTAAGAATGTCTGGAGGGTCGTATGGAAGCGGCCACGCTCGGCGGCTCTGAACATATTATGCCGCACCAGGCTATTGTTATTATGTTGGCTCTCTCGCAATCTTTTTCTATGCAGCTTATCAGGACAACAGGAATGGGGAACAGGCCTGTGCCGGTAGGGATATCCGATTTTGGCATTTTGCTCTTTATGACTATTTGATAGTTACTACGCTGCTTCCTTAGGGCCTTCTTCCGGATTTTCCGCTTTTTTCAAAGTTGACTTAAAGCAACGTTTGGAACAGTAGAATTTTTCGTTCCTGTAGTACCACTGTTTATGTTTTATGGACTTGTTGCAGGCTGCGCAGTTCGCCGGCTTCTCTTTTTTAACTTCCGTTTTCTTCGGCGCCTCTGGGGTTTTGGCAGGCGCTTCTGCTGCTTTTGCTTGAGGTGCTTGCGGAGAAACCTGCGGCTTCTCTGCTTTCGGCGTTTCCGTCTTCGGTGCCTCTGTCTTCATTTCCTCTTTCACTTTTATTTTTTCTTCTTTCTTCTCTTCAGCCATATTTCACCGTTATTAGTTTGTCCTTTATTTTATTCTCCATCCAGGAGCCTGAGCCATTGCAAGTATATAAATTCCAGCAACCTGCTTCTATCGAGATTATCTATCTTCTTAAATTTGACACCGGTCTCATAGAAGTTGCCGCGGTGATCGTTCTTTTGCCACGCAACTTCACAATTCGCAAAAATAGGGACATTGTCCCCGGGGACATCTACAGAAAGATTCAACTCCTCCCCTTCGCAAAGCTCTTTATCCACGAGGATGAGGGCGCCTTCCTTGGATATGTTCTTTACCTTATAGGAAGCCTTTCTTTTATCCTTAATGAATTCACACAGAGCGTTGAGCGCCGTTTCAAATCGTAAAAACCGTCTTCTCTCGGTCACTTATACCTCGCTTTATTGTTTATTATAGTATCTATCGGCTTGCTTAGCAATAGAAATGTTCTTTATATCGCTATAAAAAATAAGGGGATAAAAATTTCTTTCTATCCCCTTATTTACCATCCTATTAACGGATAGTTGTTATTTGCTCTTGAACACAAATTCTGGCTCAATAACCGGCGTATAGCCTTCCGGAATCGGGAACGGGAATGTGACTGTCTCGTACACTCCTGCTCCTGTCCTGACGATGGTCATCCCAACGCCTTTCGCTAGACCGATTGTGATACCAGAGAGAGGATTGTCTTCTACGCTGGTGTCGTATATGTTTTTAGGAAGCTCGATCCACCCTGTGACTATATTCGCGAGTCCCCTGTAGATCTTCTTACCGGGATCTTGCGCATAGCTTGATGTCGCTATATTCAGAATCATAAATATAGCTACACATATTATTATACCCTTTAATAGATTTTTCATTTTATAAATTCACCCCCCTTCATTCTGTAATTTGTTCAAAGTATAACACATGAAAGCAGGTTTGTCAAGGCTTGAAGGCTATTTCCGCCTCTGGTTCTTCAGGATCTCTTCGACTATCTCGGTTATCTTTTCCCTGTCTTCAGGCCGGATATCGATAAATTCAACGCCTGTGTCATACAGATATGAGCCTTTCTTTGAGGAAGACTTTTTTACCACCCACACTACGGTCCCTCCGCACTTTATCGGCGGATGGCTTTCGTCGAGGAACAATTCAAGGTCAACGCCCTGGAATAATCCAAGGTCTTCCTTGACGATTACGCATATTCCGCCTGCCCCTATGTTCTCGGTCTGTGTCGAGAGCGTCTTTGAGGTCAGCCTCTTCTTAATAGTGATCAGGCATTTATAGTTTGCTCTCGGAAATTTTCTTCTATTTATTCCGTCCCACATATTTATTCTCCTTACTAGCGCACCTGGTAACCGCTGTGAGCAAAGTATATCATAGTAAGCGCGGAAAATGCAAGAAAAAATTAACTTTTATTTGCAAGACCGCGTATATGCGTGTATAATTATTGTATAAAATAACACAAAAGGTATTAATGTATAAAGAATTCTTTGGACTGAAAGAAAAGCCTTTTAATGTAACCAGCGACCCGAATTTTCTATTTTTGAGCCGTGTCCACAAGGAGGCCTTTTCGCATCTTCTTTACGGGATAAAAGAACGAAAAGGGTTCCTTGAGATCACCGGAGAGGTAGGCGCGGGCAAGACGACTCTATGCCGAGCCCTCTTAAGTCAGCTTGACAGGAACACTAAGAGCGCGTTCGTTTTCAACTCCACCCTTCCCGAACTTCAGCTGTTGAGATGTATCCTTGAGGATTTTGGTATATTCGTCGAAAGGAACAACAAGGTATCTTTACTGCGGCAGCTGAATAACTTCCTGATAGCCGAGCTCTCAAAGGGAAATAACGTCATACTCATAATCGACGAGGCGCAGAATCTGAAGACTTCCGTGTTGGAAGAGATCCGAATGCTCTCAAACCTCGAGACCGACAAGGAAAAGCTATTCCAGATAATACTTGTAGGCCAGCCTGAACTGCAAAATAAGATAAATTCGCCGAGGCTTACGCAATTGAAACAGCGGATAGCGGTCAGGTTCCACATAACGGCGCTTGAAAAAGATGAAGTGAGCGAATATATATATCATAGGCTGTCTGTCGCAGGCTCCAATGGACAGATACGCTTCCCCGAAGACGCGCTGGATAGGATCTTCGGTTTTTCGGGAGGGATACCGCGCCTCATCAATATGGTATGCGATAAATCTCTCTTGGCGGCCTATGCGATGGAGGCCAGGGATATATCCCTACCTATAGTCGACCGCAGCATACAAGAATTAGAAGGAGTGATAAAGAGATGAGCATAATACAGGATGCCTTAAAAAAAGTCGAGAATAAGACGTCAATGGTGAAAACCGTCCAACCGGCTAAGCTGACGGATCCGGTAAGGAATGAATTTAAAACAGCGCCGGTTTTTCAAGAAACCGGGAAACCCTATATTCAAAAGGGCAAATCCCCGGGCAGGGGCAAGTCCATGCACACGTTTTTCCTGATAGCGGCGTTTGTATTGTTGATCGGCGCCTCACTTGCGCAGTTTCCGTGGGAAGCGCGCGAAAAAGGTGTCGCCTCTCCGGGCATTGAACTCATTGCCGAACCGTTCAGTAAGGTGGACTTGCCCCCCATATCTAAGACATACAATAAGACGCAGAGCATACCGACATTCCTCCACAATGAAGCAGGCCGGCTTCCGGGTTTTGTGCTTAACGGCATAATGGAGTTGACCGATGGCCCCAAGGCGGTAATTAACAACCTGATCGTCGCCGTAGGTGATACTGTAGACGGAGCGGTGGTATCGAAGATAGATAGGAAGAACGTGGTGCTCAAAGTCAGCGACTCAGAGATAAATCTGGATATGAAGTAAGGACGGGCTCAAACTTTCGCCCGGCATGCCTCGTGGATGTTCCTGATCTCGGCTGGTACCCTTACCGGCCTGGAGGATTTGTTCGTGAAGACGTGAACGGAATCACCGGCAGCTATCATCTTTTCCCCGACGAATAATTTATACTCGAATTTCATGCTGGAATTATTCATCTCTGAGACGCCTGACTGTATTGTGACTACATCGTCGTATTTTGCGCTCGCCTTGTATCTGCACCTGGCCTCCGCTACCATCATGAATATGCCTTGATCTTCCAGCTTACTATACGATATGCCTAGCGAGCGCAGGTATTCGGTCCTCGCTATCTCGAACCACACGAAATAGTTCGCGTAGTATACGACCCCCATATTATCAGTTTCCTGGTATCTGACCCGGACCTGAGTTTCAAAGGATTTCATATATTATAATGACAACTCCAATTTGTGGATCCTGAATCCGCCGACTTCCAGCTTCTCTGTTTCTTTGAACCCCTTCTTTAAACAGAGCTTCATTGCGTCCGCCATCCTGTCCGTGCACCTGAAATAGATGCTCTTATATCCGTTCTGCCTGCAAAAATCTATCGCGCTGGATAGAAGCTGGGTGCCATAACCGAGTTTCCTGCGTTTCGGGTCTACGAACAGCCTCCGGAGGAGCGCTTCGTCTTTGGACTCCTGTTTTATACCCACAGTACCTACGACTTCTCCGCCGTCGTCGATGACGAAGAAGGAATCTCTCTCGCCGCCGTACGTCTCCCCTATCCTCTCCAGGTCGCTGTCGGAATAAGCAGATTTATCAAATGGATATTCTTTAGCCAGGATCGTCAGTATCAGGTCTTTGACGCCCTTAGCGTCCTCTTTCGTGAACTGCCTTAAAAGATGTGGCATATTATGTCTCCTGTCTTTTTATGGTATAGGAAAGTATAAAACTTTCCTAAACCACTGAAACTTCATAAGGAAAGTTCTGAATCCGCCTTCGGCGGGATGAAGTTTCTTGTGATATTAACGAGAATGCCTCTCTGCCGGGGCCCGTCGAATTCGCAAAAGAAGATACCCTGCCAGGTTCCGAGCTTAAGCTTGCCGTCTTCGACAAAGACGGTCTTATCGGTCCCGACTATAGTAGATTTGATATGCGCTGCGGAATTGCCTTCGGAGTGCTCGTAGTTGCCGTCGAGAGGCGCCGCTTTTTCCAGGCCGCTTAGTATGTCGCGTTTTACGCTGGGGTCGGCGTTCTCATTAATGGTAAGGCCCGCTGTAGTGTGAGGGACAAATATCTGGCACGTGCCGCTATTTGTCTTCGATCTCTTGAGAGCAGCCTCCACCACGGGTGTTATGTCGATCATTTCCGTCCTCATCTTTGTGGTGATAGGTATATTGATGATCATCTGTCCGAAAATATGGATTCTACCGCTTCTTTGATTGCCCTGTAGGGCACATTATCTACGGCTACGGCCCTGCCTATCTTTACCGGCAGGACGAACCTGTTGCGAGCGCCTGAAAATTTTTTGTCATGCAGCTGGGACTCATATATATCGGAAAACCTCAGACCCTTCACGGTTGTCGGCAAGCCGCAAGCCTTAATGAGACGCTCGATGCGTATTACGCTTTCAGGGTCTATCTTTCCAAGTCTCATGGATATTCTTGAGGCCGCTATCATGCCGAGACCTACGGCTTCGCCGTGGTTGTATCTGCCCGAGTACCGAGATGCTGCCTCTATCGCATGCCCTATCGTGTGACCGTAGTTAAGGAGCGCGCGGGAGCCTTTCCTATCGAACTCGTCTTCTTCCACTATGCGCGCCTTGATCAGGCTTGAGCGCGAAATTATACGTTCAAGCGCTGCCCTTTCTCCGCGGAGTATTTTACCGTGGGAAGATTCTATGAAGCGAAAGAGCCCTCCGTCTTTGATCACTCCGTATTTTATTACCTCTGCCAGTCCGTTCCTGATCTGCCGCCTTGAAAGCGACCTCAATAAAGAGATATCAGAGAGGACTATCTTAGGCTGATAAAACGCTCCGACGAGATTTTTCGCGACGCTCAAGTCCACAGCCGTTTTTCCGCCGATTGCGGAATCGACCTGCGCTAATAACGTTGTCGGAATCTGGACGAAAGGCACTCCCCGCTTATATACAGCCGCGACGAATCCGGCCAGGTCCCCTATTACACCTCCGCCGAAAGCTATTATCGATATCTCTTTACGTCTGTCGTAAGAGGCGATCCTGGCAATGAGATCCACTGCTACGCTGGCATCCTTAGCCCGTTCAGAGTCAGGTACCGTCTCGAGTCTTACTGTAAACGCTTTGTTCACAAGCGATCGCTTAAGTTTCCGCCCATGCAGGTTAAGGAGTTTTCTGTTGGATATTATTACAACGTCTTTCCCTATGCCCTTCAGATCCAATAAAGCGCCGGACCGGCCGATCAAATTCCAGCCTATAATAATATCGTAAGATCTATCTTTCAGGCTGACGCTTACCCTGCGCACTATTTCTTCTCTCCTGTCCCGGCTTTCCCGGTGTCCTTTGCTACCGCACCCTTGGCTGGAGCAGCTGTCTTTGCGGCTCCTGCTGCCGGCGCTGCGGTTCCTTCTGCGCCTTCTGTTTCAGCGGCGGCTGCCTTCTCTTTCTTTATCTTAAATTTCACTACTTTGACTTTTTGCAGTCCAAACACAGAATCCTTATCTTTCCAATCTTCTTTCTCTTTTAGTATCTTGATACGCTCATAACGTTTCAAGACGGACCTGTGCTGCCTATCCTTTCCCTCACCATGCAGACTTGGATGTTGCGACATTGTTTACCCCCGATTTGCTGTAGTCTCACTCGTGCAAATCGTCCCGAGGAGTTTCCATCTCACTTCGGTGACGAGGGACTACATTTATGAAATTTACTGCCTATAGTTGCTTTAAATACGCGTCCTTGAATTGACGCCTTACTTTGATCAGGTCCTGTTTTGCCTGGACGCTGATTGCCGACTGGTATGATCCCGTCCGCACTTGAAAATATTTTCCCGAGGGGACTATATATGCGCTGATCCCCTCTTTTCTTAAACGCTCCACTTCCTGCATCGCCGTATCGCGCCTCGTCAGCGTAACCGCTATTATGGTGTATGGTTTCACGACAGCTTGTGCCTTTGGCTGCCTTGCCGCGGCATTGACCGCAAGGCTCTTTCTGCCGGCGGCAGTGCTTAGGTTTTGCGGCGGCGGAACAGATGTTGAACCTCGCGTTAATTTCACGGTGCGCACATGCGGTTCCGCAACGGACACGGCTGCTTTTGCCCTATATTCTGAATAGGCCGCGGTTTTAGGACCCTTTATCGATTTACCGGCCTCGACCCCCAGCGCATAGACCACGACCATTGCCATGATAATGCCTATGGCAATAAACACGGTCTTTTCTAGTGTGAGGGTAAATACAAATTTCCTCTCAAGATCGGTCTTTTGGAATATTCGGCCAAACCCCGGAAACGACCTTTTAGGCTTATCTAACTCAAAAAACTCTTTTTGCTGATTATCTTCTTCCATAATAAATTATCTTATTATAACATATATGCATCATTAAATCAATTCTGTCCTCTACCTGGAGATCGTATTAATATTAAGCCTGAATAATTTACTTGAGATGTTTATTGACGGGGATTTGTAGTCGCCCGACAGTCTAACGGCAAGACTTTTCCAGCCGTCCTTTTCATCGGTCAGCAGGGCGCCGGTTAATTCCCGGGGTATCTTCTCGAGCGGCTTTCCTCCAAAGAACACCTTTATGTCAATATTGATCGCATTGTCATAATCAACACTCCCCGAAACTTCGAATTTTATCTCGTCGCTCGTTGCGGAAAAATTCTCTATATCGACACCGTCTTTGCGCGACCGGACTTTACCGCTTATCTCCTGATATGACCATCGGCTATCGAATGGAATAGCTATCAGGCCCTCCAGGCTGTCGAACGACGCAAGTTTTCCGGGTGATCGGTTTGTAAAATTAACGTCTTTTAAACGGAAGATTGCTCCTCCGCCTTTAGCAGGGAATCCGCGCCACAACGGCGTTATCCTAGCGTCTTTTGAGGATATTCCTATGCCTGTCTTCCTGTCGGCGGCGTTAAGGCTGCCGAATGCGAACTTGCCTGATGAGACGCTTAAGGACGTATATGAAATGTCCAAATTATTAGCTTTTGAGAATATGTAGACGGCCAATGGACCGAAAAATATATAGACTGTTATAGCTATCGTAACCATTATAGCGGCAAAACAGACAGCTCTATTTAGTATACACATAGCACTTTATCCCCAGCATATAGGATCGAAATCGCACATCCCGCATTTTTTATCGTCCCGCATGACCAGCTTCTCAAACCGCAGGCCCCGGATGTCTCCCGCTGCTTGCTTGATGAGCTCTTCGAGGGAATCCACCATTTCGTCCGAAATGGCCACCGACTTTGTGACATAGTCGCCTTTTTTATAACCCTGTGCTTTCAACGGCGTCGAGACCGGTTCTATGAATACGAGGGCTCCATGGCTTACATGCATGCCCCTTGATTCTTTTTTATCTCTTTCGAAAAGCAGTTTATAGCATACGAGCTGTCTTAAATAACCATCGCACTCGGGATCTGAGGGGTCACGCGACTTTTCTATGTCGCGAAGGTGATTATCGGGTTTTCCCGTCTTATAATCGAGTATTCTCACTAATCCGGCTTTTTTGTCTTCGGGCTCGACCTTATCGTATTTACCGGTAAATATTATGTTATCCCCGACTGTTATGAGCAGCTTCTTCTCGAGCCCTATCGGCATAACGGGATCCTTTGAAGCGATCTCGAACCAGCCTTTGAGAGTATCGGACTTGTTTAAACAGTCGCGCTCCATAACCTCGTCGACACCCTGAAAAGAAAGTTCGCTCTTGAAACATTCCAGAAAGAAAGAAAAGTTCGGAAATTTTCTATTCTTCATGAATGCTTTATAGGTATCTTCCAGGGCCTTGTGGACGCAATTCCCGAATACCAGGCTCTTCTTCTTCGGGCCGGGGAGCTTTAATACGTCATTGTATAAGAATTTTCGCCTGCATGTCATATATGTATTGAGCCTTGTCGGATTCAATGTCAAGTTCCCGATCATGTCCTTCAGAACCTCTTCGGTCCCGACAAAAGGATCGTTAAGGTCCGTGGTCTCCAGCGATTTTTCGAGGAGTTCCTCTTCCTTGACATTCTCGGGAGATTCCTGCGCTATGTCCAAAGCGCTTAAATAGCGGCTGGGAACCGCGTCCTCCGTCGGGCTGGCTGTGAATATCAGACGCGACTTTGCCCTGGTAACCGCCACATAGAAGAGCCTGGTCTCATCCTGTAAAGCAAGCTCTTTAAGTTTCTCCTTCCCCCGCACCTCCTCTTTAGATTTAAAAAGATCGGACGGAAGTATGATCATATCGGGACGCGGCCTGGAAGGCCAATTCTTATTGTGCAGGCAGAACGGTATTATGACGGAATTGAATTCCAGTCCTTTTGAGCCGTGCGCAGTATAGACCCTGACGCCGGCCTGAGTTAAGGTCACGAGATTACCCTGAACGGCAAGGCCGTGCTCTTTCCGAGTCTTCATCTCAAGCATGAAGTCATCCAGCCTTATCGCGGGGTTTGCCACGTCGCTCGCCTTTACCATATTCACGAAAGAGGTGAGCCCTCTGAGCTGACGGATCTTAAGGATATCGTTACCGTCATATTCGGAAAGTATATGCTTGAATATACCGGCCTCTTTAACGAAATCCATCAATATCGTATGGACGGACCTCGTGCGCGAATCTGTCAACAGCCTGTCTATTACACCAGCGGCATGCTTAAGCCTGTCCGACTCCTGGAATTTCAACTCTTTATCGTCCCTGGAGAAATATCTCAACAATTCTCCCAGAACGGTTACCCTCCCCTTTCCCTTCTTCGCGTTAATAGCGTTTACATGGCTTAAGAACGTCAGGACGTCCGAATGGGGTATGCGGAAATAGTCCGCCGTGAGGACCTTGTAAAGGGCAAGGTCCTTTAATCCGTGCTCTCCGGGGTCTATGTAGGCCAGGTCAAGGACATCGAGAAGCTGTTTGACGCGCTTTTCCCCGCTTATATCCTCTTTACCATCGGTAGCGTAAGGGATCCCGGCCTTTAAAAAAGCGTCTATTATCTTGAGTATATCACTCCGCTTCCTTACGAGGATGGCTATATTATTGTAAGGATGGGCTCGCTCTTCTTCCGGCAGATTCCGGTCGGCTTCGATATGATCCTTCAGCTCCCGGACCTTGTCTACGATATACAGCAGTTCTTCTTCGGAGGTTGTGAATTCCCTGAATAATATCTCTGTGTTTCGGTAATCCTTTTTTGCTTGCAGGGTCTTTTCACCCATACGTTCCGCGTGGGGTATAAGGTTAATTATCCTGCCGGATATATTTATCAGCTCTTTGGATGATCGGTAATTTTCTTTAAGAGAAATTACCGAAATACCGGGAAACTGCTTGCATAAAAGCTTAAAATTACCTACGCTGGCGCCCTGGAACCTGTAGATGGACTGGTCATCGTCGCCGACGCAGGCAAGGTTCGATCCTTTTTTGCCGAAAAGGGTGAAAAGCAGTTTCAGCTGCGCGCCGTTCGTATCCTGGTACTCATCCACCATGATATATTTGTATTGGTCGCGGTACTCTTCGCGCAGGGCAGTCTCTTTCTTGAGTGCCTCTGTGGCAAATATTATCATATCGTCGAAGTCATACCTTCCGCGTTCATCGAATATATCTTTTGACTTGCCCGCTTTTAGCTCTTCGTACCTGGCGTAGACTATTGAGAACGCGCGCAGTCGTTTTACGTATTTATCATCGAGTTCCTTATACAGGCTCTTAGCGTCTTTCAGGTAATCGTCAAGTTCCCGCGGTGTTATGCCGTCTTTTTTCAGGTCTCCTATTTTATTCAGTATCTCCTTTAAATAAGTATACGGCGCCCTGAACGGGCGTATGTCATCTACGCCCTTTGTATTGTCAAGTATATACTCGATGACCCTCATCCGTTCGACGTCATCCATCTGTATCCTGTCCTCTACATAATTGGCGGCGTCTTCAGACTCCTGGATGATAGAGTTGGCGAAACTGTGGAAAGTGCCGACTTCGACATCATATCCCTGAGGGCCTATGACGGCGGCGAGGCGCTCCTTCATTGCCTTGGCGGCTGAATTTGTATATGTCAATATGAGGATATTCTCGGGCCTTGCCTTTCCGCTTTGCAGTATAGAGCCCGCCCTTACGGAAAGCAACTGTGTCTTTCCGGTGCCGGGGCCTGCCAGTACCAGCAAGGGGCCTTCAACAGCGTCAACGGCCGATCTTTGCAGCGGGTTCAATTGATTATAGAATTTAATATATTCTTTCATATATTCAAGGGGGGTGTTTTTATCTTGCGGGCCTATTTTTTCTTAAGGAGCTTTTCTATCTGTGATATGAGCTTGCTGTCACGCGTGTAGCTGTAACCCGTAGTAGACGTTGCGCGATGAGCAACAAGGATATTTGATTTAACAAGGTCTTCGAGGGCGTCCTTTACCTTGGCGCGCTCACCTCCTACCCAGGTTGCCACTCCTCTTGGTGTATCTATAGAAGCCTGGTTTTCATGAAAAAACCTTATTATCTTTACGTGTGTCTCGGATTTGGCAATTTTATCGATATCCATCCCGCTCTTTCCTCCAGGTTTGAAGATCCTAATGTGTCCTGTATAACTCCTTTTCAAGCATCGACCTTATATCTTTTCTGTTCATGACTTTCAGGAATACATCCACTACTTTCGGATCGAATTGCGTACCGGAGTTTCTCCTTATTTCTCCTATGGCCTCGTCTATCGTTTTTGCTTTTCTGTAAGGTCTTTTTGTTATCATTGCCTCAAACGCGCTTACCAAAGCCATTATCCTCGCGCCAAGCGGTATCTGGTCCTTCCTTAATCCCTTGGGATAGCCGGAGCCGTCATAATGCTCGTGATGATATAATATTATCGGGACGACCGTTTTTAACGCCTTCATGTGCTTGATTATCTCGACCCCGACAATTGGATGCTCCTTAACTATCTCATACTCTTTGCCGGTAAGCTTCGTCGGTTTGGAAAGCACCTTGTCAGGCACTACTATCTCGCCGGCGTCGTGCAGGATGGCCGCGTATTCGAGGCTCTTCAGGTCTTCCCCTTCCAGATGCAGCTCCTGCCCCATACCGAGGGTTATCTTCAGGAATGACGCCTGTGGAACATAGGTGCCGGGCGCGCGCGTATCGAGCACTTTCGCCAGCGCTTTGATACTGCCCATCGTAAGTCTCTGCTGGTCCTTGTAAAGCTCCGCGTTCTTAATAGCGATTACCGCCTGTTCCGCCATGGTCGCCATTATTTCCTGGTCGAATGCGGTGAACGGTTTATTGTCGACTTTATCGTAAAGGGTTATAACCCCTATCACGTCCTCGTCTATTAATGGTGTTGCCAGATAGTTCTCGCCCCTTATGGGCCTTCCGAACTTCACCGCTTTGCCGGGAGCCCATTTTCCTACCCGGACCTTTTTTAAACGGGATTTCTTTTCTCTGAGATCTACCGTCGCTTTAGGCAGGAGCGTCCTTCTCTTCGCGTCGACCAGTTTTATAGAACACCTGTTCGCTCTCATGATCTGCAATGACAGCCTGGCGATCCGGGGAAGAAGCTCATTTAAATCCAGCGTAGAGCCTATAAGCCTGTGGACCGTGTGAACGGTGGATAGGGCAATGGCGCGAGGCCGTATTGTTTCATACAACTTTGACAGCTCAAGCTCCTTCTGGACTTCCCTTACGATCGTATCCGTGAATGCGGTAAAGACATCGAGCAATTGTTCTGAAACGTCCTTTTTTGCATAGCATACGCCTAAATAACCATACAGCCTATCGCCCTGTACGAGAGGATACACGAAACCGTGAAGGCCGTCGGCGCATTCGAACCTGGTTAGAACCCTCGTCTCCGAAGCCTTCTTGATTATGCACAAAATGGTATCAATGCATTTTTTCCTGTTGCCTGTATCGGATCTTTTGTAGCATTGGCAGTTGCCCTGGATAACCGTTTCCAGGTCGGAATATTTGGGATTTGGTTTTTCGACTAGCCACCAGGTAGTAGGTTTTATGATGCAGCCTATGCATTCCTCTTCCTTCTTCAGGCCCACGCTCCTTCTCAGCCTGTCGAAGAGCTCATTCTGGTATGTACTATCTCTATTTTCTTTCATCTGAGAGTTGATTATAGTGCTGTTTTTGACGCATGTCAATAGGCTTAAGGCGCATTGCCCGGTTCACACCCTCTCATACGGTTCGAAAAACTTCTTGTATTCGTCGAGCGCGTACCGATCCGTCATGCCCGCTATGTAATCGCAGATTACGCGGTGCTTATCTTCTTTTTTCAACCTGCTCTGTGTGGTCGGAGGAAGCTGCTCCGACTTATCGAGGTAGATATTGAAAAGGCTCGTGATAAACCTGTATGCTTTGCTCGACATCCTGACTACCCTGTAATGCTGATAAAGTTTCTCCATGAGAAAATCGCGGATCGCTTTTCTAAGCGGCTGCATCTGTTTTGACGAGGCAACCACCCTCTCGGGTATCTTTACAGTATCCTGCGGCTTCCGTATCTTGAACTTTTTAATATTGTATTCTGTCTGGTTCAGGACGTCCGTCACCTGGCAGTCGATGAGAGCGCGGATGATCTGGTATTTCCTTATCTCGTCCTTCAGATGCGGGTACATCTTCCTGACTTCCTTATCCTTTTCGGTCCATAGCCTGACCCGCCTTAAGTCCTCTTCCTTTACGAGGGCGCTCGTTATGCCGTCGTCGAGGTCGTGGTTGTCGTAAGCTATCTCGTCGGCGATGTCCACTACCTGTATCTCCAGTATCGGCGAACCCTTTGATTCAAATGGTATAATAGGCCGCGGCCTGTCATAAGGCGTCGAGTGTTTTATTATGCCTTCCCTCACTTCATAGGTAAGGTTTAGCCCGGGGAAATCAGGATACCTCTCTTCGAGATGATCCACTACCCGCAGCCCCTGAGCATTGTGGTCGAAGCCGCCGCGCTCTCTCATTATTTCATGAAGCGCGTCCTCGCCGGAATGGCCGAACGGCGTATGCCCGAGGTCATGCGCCAGGCTTATAGCCTCTACCAGGTCTTCGTTGAGACGAAGCGCGCGCGCAATGGATTTTGCGATCTGCGCGACCTCCAGGGTATGGGTCAGGCGCGTCCTGTAATAATCGCCTTCATGGTTCACAAATACCTGGGTTTTATATTCGAGGCGCCTGAAAGCGGTAGAATAGATTATCCTGTCCTTATCACGCTGATAGCAGGACCTGTATGGATGTTCTTCTTCCTTATAGTGCCTGCCTTTAGTAAGGCGGCTCTTCTGCGCGTAAGGCGACAGCAATTCTTCTTTCTTCTCAAGATCTCTTCGTTTCTGCATTTGACGGCCCCTTGCGAGCCCTATTTTGTGCGCAGCAATTTGAAGACTGCGTCAAGCGATTCCGATAATATCTTGGCGCCGGCTGTTACCGGCATGAAGTTGACGTCGCCTGTCCATCGCGGAACGATATGTATATGAAGATGCCCCGGAAATCCGGCCCCGGAGACCCTGCCTATGTTCATCCCGATATTAAGTCCATGCGGCTTCATCTTCTTATTTATGTTCGATGTGACCCTATTTACCAGCTTCATCAGGTCGAGCAGTTCCTCGCCGGACAGGCATTCCAGGCTCTTGACATGCCTTAGCGGCGCTACCATGACATGACCGTTGTTATATGGGTAGAGGTTTAGCATAGCAAGAGAATGGCTCGATCTGGCGATGATATGATATTTTTTGTCTTCGGCCTTCTTATTCATGCAAAAGATGCATTTTTTGTTCCTTTTGAGGTGCATATATTTGCTTCTCCATGGCGCCCATAATCTATCCACGTCTATTCCCTTTATTTTTTACCAATAGTTTTCTCGTTCTCAAGCTTGGCACACGCGTCCTCGAAAAACGGCTTAGCGAATTCCGTAGGCCACGTCCGCTCCTCGAATGACCGTTCGTTGACTGTTTTAAGAAATTTTTTAAAGTCTTCAATATAGCTTCCGTATATATGGAAGCTGTCGCTTATATCTACGTATCTGCCTACGCGGACCTCAGCGCCCA
>JAQUSE010000138.1 GCA_028715235.1 Candidatus Omnitrophota bacterium
TATGCGCAATTTACCCTTTCCAGCGAGTTTTAGATCTTTGACATCATATTGCATGGTATATCTCCGCGTTAGTTATAAGTTGTAAGTTTTAAGTTTTAAGTCGCAAGCTATCAACAATTCGCTTACGACTTACAACTTACGACTTACGACTACTTAACATACTTCTTTAAATCCTTCGCCACATCCGTCTTTTCCCAGGTAAACCCTTCTTCGGTCCTGCCGAAATGTCCGTAAGCGGCCGTCTTCCTGTACCTTGTGCCGTCGGATTCCCGCAACTTCAAAGTGGCTATTATTCCCTGAGGCGTAAGCTCGAAATGCTCCCTTATCACCTTCTCGATCTTCTCATCGCTTATCTTTCCGGTGCCGTATGTATTGATCATCATGGATACCGGTTCGGCGCGTCCGATGACATAAGCAAGCTGTATAAAGAGCTTATCGGCGATGCCTGCGGCGACTATGTTCTTGGCTATATACCTTCCCATGTATGCGCCGGAACGGTCGACCTTTGTGGGGTCTTTTCCTGAAAAAGCCCCGCCGCCGTGGGACACGGTACCGCCGTATGTGTCGACTATGATCTTGCGGCCGGTCATACCGGTATCCGACTGCGGCCCGCCGATCACGAATTTACCGGTCTGGTTAATAAAGAATTCCGTCTCCTTATCGATGTAATTTTTCAGGACCGGAAGCGCCACCTTTTCGATTATCTCTTCCCTTGCCTTCTTTGAGAGCATGTCGGTCTTCTTATCAACAACGTCTTCGGTATGCTGGCTCGCGAGGACGACTGAATTCACCTTAACCGGTTTGCCGTCGTGATATTCCACCGTGACCTGCGATTTTCCGTCGGGTCCGAGATATTTCAGCTCGTTGCTCTTTCTCACCTCAGCCAGTTTCCGGCAAAGTTTATGAGCGAGCATTATCGGCAGCGGCATAAGTTCCGGCGTCTCCTTGCAGGCATATCCCATCATCATGCCCTGGTCTCCGGCCCCGCCTTTGTCTACTCCCATGGCAATGTCCGGCGACTGCGTATGTATGGCGTTCAATATGGCGCATGTGTGATGATCGAACCCGTATTTAGGATGTGTGTAGCCTATATCCTTCAGCAGGCTTCGACACAGTTTATGTATATCCACATATGCCGTTGTCGTTATCTCCCCGCCTACTATTATAAGGCCCATGGTAACATAAGTCTCGCATGCGACCCTGCCTGCCGGATCCTGTTTCAATACCTCGTCAAGGACGCTGTCGGAAACCTGGTCACATACCTTGTCGGGATGGCCTTCCGTTACGCTTTCCGATGTGAACAGATATTTATTCTTCGTCATCTTCCCTTCTCCTTTTTAAATGAGGCCTCAACTTATGGAGCGATAGCGAACATAAGTTGTCCGGATTGCTCAAACGTTGGGCCGAATTTAATGCCGAAAGATACATTTAAAAAGCCCATGCTTTTCGATACAAACTATCTTTCGGCGCTCTCCTTTTTCCTGTATTCCCTGTCCGCTTTCTCATAAGATTCGATATTCCCTATATCGTACCAATCTTCAAGAAATGTAAACCCGTAAACCCTGTCGACCTTGCTCATCCAGCTTATATAGTAACCGGGGGCGTCAAGCTTATTCTGCTGTTTTACATATTCTTCTATCAAGGACAATTTTTCTTTAGGAAAATAATATATTCCGCACGATATCAGGGTAGATTTCGGTTTCTCAGGTTTCTCTTCGAAGTCGACCACCTTTTCGTCAACGTCTATCTCGACAACGCCGAAGCTCCTGGCCGACTCAAACTTCTTTATGTCATGCAGAGCTACTGAAACGCCGTCTGCCCTCCCTTTGGCGAATTCGATAAATCTATCAAGGTCAAAATCGAACAGGTTGTCGCCCGCTATCACCAGGAGATCATCGTCTATCTTCTTTGACTTAATGGCAAATTCGAGGTCCTGCACGGCACCTAGTCTATTCTCGTTGGCCGTAGTCCCGTCGTTTAATAATTCGGTCTTTTTCCTGTGGAACGACGTCATAAGCCAGCCGTTGAAGCTGCCGTAGAACTTATCATTCGTAACTATACATATCGAACTCGCGGCGTTCTTCATTGCCGCGATCTTATCCAATATCCTGTCGATCATCTTTTTCCCGCCGACGCTCAAGAGCGACTTCGAAGTATTCAGGGTCATCGGATGAAGTCTGATAGCGTAACCGGCAGCCAGAATAACAACTTTCATAACTTTTCCCTTTTTACTTTTGCCTTTTACCCTTTCTTTGACAATTCTTTTTTAAGATACGTTATCCTGTCTACAGGTGTCGGGTCTGTCCTGTTCATTATGGCAAGATAGAAACTTGCAAAATCGCCCATATATATGAGCGAAAATATCCTCGCCAATAATCCGTCACCGGAAGAATGGACTTCCGTCGCTTCGATGCCTTCCGTCTTCAGCATCCTCTTGACGATATCCATCCTTAATCCTATGCGGGGACTGTCCCCCTTATCTCTTAACAAAATGACAGCAAAACTTTTCAGTATACGTTCCGGATTTGCCCAGCCGACGATCTCATTATGGCACATCTCGGGAAAAGTATGGACGGATGAAACGGTTTTGGAATTTTCCGCAAGCTCGCCTCTCCATCTGGTAGCCGCGCAGTCTATATGTTCCTGGCCGGCATAGATCACAGGGTATTTAAGGTATAATTTCCCGGCGATCTTCTTTGCCGGGTTAACGCTCTCAGGAACGGCATGGCCCAATCTCTCCTTCAGGCGGCTTAAGACCTTTATCGTCTCAGAGATATCCTTTTCCTGGCTTCCCGCAAATCCTATTTTAGACAATAGGATAAGGAGAGGAAAGAACGAATAGCCTATAGCGCAGCGGGGCGGCAGCCCTCCGGGTATGATGACCGCGGGAAAACCGTCGGCTTCGGCCATCTTCTTTAGTTTCCCGCCGGAAGTTATGACTATGATATCGGCCTTTTTGGCCTTGGCGTCTTTATACGCGCTTATCGTCTCTTCGGTATTCCCTGAATAGCTTGAGGCTATAATCAAAGATCCTCTGCCCACAAAACCGGGCACGGTATAGTTCCTGTTAACAAACAGAGGGGCCCTCGCCTTATCGAAGAGATATGATCTTGCGATATCCGCGCCGATGGCTGAACCGCCCATACCCGCGCATACTATATTCTTATATCCGGATTTGAAACGCCGCGGCAGGTCGATCTTAGATCCTATACTACTGGCGACAAGGCACTGCTGAGGCAACAGCTCGATCGTCTCCAGCATACCTGCCTTGTCATATCTCGTAATATTTTTCGGATCGTCTAAGTTCATTCTGCTATTCCACTTCGATCGCCAGGTCCGGAACAATCTCTTTCAATTTTTTCTTAGCGAACCTCTCCACCTCTTTCCCCGTGGAAAGGGTCATAGCCTCCTGAGCTATCTCTTTCGCCTGTCTGATAGTCACGGACCTTATAATACGTTTTATCTCCGGGATGGCTATAGGCGAGGTGCTGAATTCGTCAAGGCCCAGCCCAAGAAGCACTATGGTCATTACTATATCGCCGGCCATCTCTCCGCACATACCAACCCACACGCCCGCGTTATGGCCGTTCTCTATCACGTTCTTTATAAGCCTCAACACGGCAGGGTGGGCCGGCTCGTATAGATACGCTATCTTTTCGTTCACCCTGTCGACAGCAAGCGAATACTGTATAAGGTCGTTCGTACCTATCGAAAAGAAGTCTATCTCCCTGGCGAGTATATCGCTGGTAAGCGCCGCGGAAGGGACTTCGATCATAGCGCCTACCTCTATATCCTCATCGAATTCGACGGCCTCTTTTTTAAGATCCTTCTTAGCCTCTTCCAGGAGGGTGTTCGCCTGCCTCAGCTCTTCTACGCCGGATATCATAGGGTACATAACTTTAAGTTTTCCGAATGCCGAAGCCCTCAGGATTGCCCTGAGCTGCGCCTTAAATATATCAGGCCTCGCGAGACAGAATCTTATAGCGCGCCATCCAAGAAAAGGGTTCATCTGCTGCGGGACATCGAGTTGAGAAAGGAACTTATCGCCTCCCAGGTCCAGCGTCCTGATTATGACAGAATTCGGCTTCATCTTCTTCGCGACGGATGAATACGCCTTGAACTGCTCCTCTTCGGTAGGAAGGTCCTTCCTGTTCATATAGAAATATTCCGTCCTGTACAGGCCTATGCCGGTGGCCCCGTGCGCTATGACAGAGGCCACATCCTCCGGCACCTCTATGTTTGCCGACAGCTGTATGCTCTTGCCGTCGAGAGTAATGGAGGGCTGGTTCTTGAGCTCGAGCAGGTGTTTTTCAATGACCGCGAACCGTTCCTTATCCTGCTCATATTTTTTCAGCGTTTTAGCAGACGGATTTATTATGACAAAACCATGGGTGCCGTCTATTATCACTTCGTCGCCGTTCTCGACCTTCTTGGTCAGGGTCTCCAGGCCTACAACAGCGGGTATCTCCAAAGATTTCGCCATGATGGCCGTATGAGATGTCCTGCCGCCTATATCTGTCGCAAAAGCGGTGACATTCTTCTTATGCATTGTGGCGGTATCGGACGGCGAAAGGTCGTACGCTACGACCACGACCTTCTCTTTCAAGTTTGACAGTATGTCCTCTTTCGCTCCTATCAGATTTTTCAGGATCCTCCTGCCGACGTCGTTTATATCGCTTATACGTTCCTTTAGATATTCGTCATCCATCTCCGAGAATACCTTGATATATCTCTTCAGGACGTCCTGGAAGACGTATTCGATCGAAAGCTTCTCCCTCTTAAGCCTCGACACCACCTCTTCTATCAACATGCTGTCGTCTATTACCAGGAGGTGCGCGCTGAATATCTGCGCGTGCTCTACGCCCATCTCCTCGGAAATGCGTTTCTTTATATCGATTATTTCGTTCTTGGTCTGGACGAGAGCGTCCTTAAAACGCTTTATCTCCGAAGGTATGTGCTCATCTTTTATATTACGCCTGGAGATAGTATACTGCTCTCTTCCGAAAAGGAACGCCTTGCCTATGGTTATACCCGGCGAAGCCGGTATTCCTTTCAGCGCTGTCTCTTTCTTCTTATTCATAATATTCCCTCATCCTGGACGCTATATCACAAAAT
>JAQUSE010000139.1 GCA_028715235.1 Candidatus Omnitrophota bacterium
CCCCTATCAATGGAACTATGTGTGAAGGAAAAACGAGCAGCCCCAGCGTAACAAACATAACGATTTGCATGAGCCAGGCCAAACCATCGTGAAATTTCATAATCATCTTTTTATTGGGAAACTCCGCATGACCCAACATTAGACCCGCTATATATACCGCGAGGAAACCGTTACCTTTTAAAAATATGGCAATCACATACGTTAAAAGAACAAGAGAGATCATCAACGCTAAATAGAGCCCCTCGTATTCCAATTTTAAACGGTTAATAAAAAATATAATAAATCTTGCCGCGAGATACCCTGTGAGGGCGCCCATGCCCATATCAATTATAAATTTTGGGATTAGACTGGCGATATTAGTCCCGTTCGCCGTAATAAGACTTATAAGTCCTATGGTCAAGAAAACAGCCATCGGGTCATTGCTGCCGGATTCAAATTCGAGTAGCGGTTTAAGGGGGCTTCTTAGACTTATACGTTTGGATCTTAGTATACTGAACACAGCGGCGGCATCTGTTGAGGAAACTATGGAACCCAGAAGCATTCCTTCAAGAAAAGAAAACTTTAAGATATATACGGCAAAAAACCCCGTTATGATAGCGGTCAGCAATACCCCAACTGTCGATAGAATAACTCCCGGCAAGACAACAGATTTGGTCTCCTTCCAATTTGTGTCCAATCCACCGGAAAAGATAATGAACATTAGGGCTATAACACCTATGGATTTCGCTAATTGCGCATTATCGAAATAAATACCGCCGACACCTTCCGATCCGGCAAGCATACCGACCGCCAGGAATAACAGCAAGGCAGGTATAGCAAATCTATCCGAGAGCTTGCTTGAGACGACGCTCGCGAATATCAATACCGCAACCCATAATAAAATATATTCGATCTGCATAATATCCGAACCTCTTCTTGATCGTTATATATTATACATCCGTAAACCCCTAATCGCAAAACAAGAAATTATTAAACGACCATATATTTTTCCTGTCAAGGCATAGGTTAGGATTTTCCTTAAAGAATATCTGGTAATTCTTGAGCGGCGTCCAGTCAGAAGCAGTTGACTCTAATTTTCCCAAATATGGGCGCGCGATATTAAGAATATACTCATACGGAAGATCATCCGGCATACATACCCCTTTTTGGGGATTTTCCAGCATCCACATAACAGCCGAAACCGCGCCGATAGCTACCTGTATCGTCGTAGCGTTCTGATGGGGAACTAGCCTGCGTGATTCTTGTATACTGAGTATGCTCCCGGTCCACCAGGAGTTATATCTATGCCCCATGATAAGCGCTCCAAGTATATCGTCGCCTTCAATAATCTCGTCGTTCATGATCCGCAAGTTTTTCTGGAGATCGTAATTCCTGCTCCTTAACTCATAAAGAGACGTTATCGTTTCATTACAGGGCATATACGCGTAATGCACCGTAGGGCAATAAACTATTTTTCCCTTCTCTCTAACGGTAAGATGATCGGAGATGCTTATCGCCTCGGCATGTCTTATGACCATGCCGATTATCTCCTCATTGGGAACCCACGACCGTACCCATGTATTCATCCCCATCTGGGACAGGAATATTTGATTTTTACTATTTGCGGGCGGGAACGTTGAGAATAATGGTATGTCTGTTTCGTGTGTGCCCCATCCCATTTCCGCGGGGGCGATACCCTCCTCCCTCAAACCTTCGATGCTCCACGTACCTACGAATTCATTACATCTCTTGGGTCTATTTGTAATCTGAGTATCGTGCTCGCTTATATGGATAACCTTGACACCCAGCTCTTTTGCTAAATGAGAAAATATCTTTGCCTTAAGGCATTCTTTGATTTTGTGTTTTATCTTGATTGAAAGGTTGTCCTCACTTATTAATTTCTGAGCGATATCGGCGAGACCTTTCTTTGTGAAATGAGATATGAGCCCCGGGTTGGCTCCATGGTCTAAAATCGCTGTTGTCTTCGGGTCTTTCCACCGGGATGTACTCTTTTGTATTTCTTTCTGGCGATAGTAGAGAGACTTTTGGAATGGGGTTTTATTGTGTATGTCTGCGTAAGGATCCCACTCCTCTACAGACGTATTGATGTATAAAACTTTATTCTCGTGGCACCAGCTCAGCATTTCAATGCAGTCTATATTCCACGAGAGATCTATTATTATACCGCCGGGAGAGACGTGCTCCGACAAGATTTGCGTAAGATTGAGAGGGGTGATCTTTTCCTGGAAAAATTTCACTCCGCGCCTTATATATGGCGAGAGCTCTTTTCTTTTGTCGACAAAGTCGATTATGGTGATATTTTTGTATGGTACGGAGACATGCTTGAGGAGAATCGGTAAAAAGCAGCGGGCTACCGACCCGTAGCCAACCATCAAAACTTTATTCTTAAATATCATGATATCATTACCCTCCTTGTATGTGTTTTAAACAAAAACACTCCGCCCTACATGGACAAAGTGCTTTTACAAAGAGAGTAAGATGTTAAGCGATGGCCTCCTTTTTGCTATCATGATATCACAATTTTAGCATACGTTTTTAAATTCTGCAAATCTTCTATTCAACAGGTTACGGAGATAGGATCATCGCCTCTTATGTTACGCCATTTTTAGTTAATCGATTTCCTCGCCATAAACAATGACTCAAATCTCGCCAATATCTGGCCAGTTATCGATTAACTAACAGAGTATTAACTAAGATAGGGAGATAGGCAAAAATGGCGGTATTTGGCTGAATTCTGGGTGATCCAGCGCAACTCGGCCAACAGCGCCATGCGCTGCTAAATCGCGTAATTTGGAGATAGGCTCCGCAATTCCTCGACGACAAATCATGAAAAAAGTAGGGCACCTTTAAAGGTGCCCTACAGCCGATATTCTCCGCCTCTCTGATTTCGGGCGGAATATTTGGTAGCCCCAACCGGATTTGAACCGGTGTCTTATGGCTGAGAACCATACGTCCTGGGCCAGGCTAGACGATGGGGCCGACCGTAAAATCATTGCTGCTATAAAATAATTGGTGTGCGGGGTGGGACTTGAACCCACACAGCTTGCGCTATATGCCCCTCAAACATACGCGTCTGCCAGTTCCGCCACCCGCACACGAAAGTTACTTAATTCGCTTCTCTAAGCTTCCTTCTGATTCTTTTTTGGGCTGGGCTTAACACGCTATCGGCCAATTCATTCAAAAGCCGTATACCTTCTAATTTATTAAAAGGATCTATCTTAGCCCAACGTTTTGCGTTTTCCTTGTCTCTTTCCCGGGTAAAGCTCATATATCTCTTCTCGCTTTTTTCAAGTCTTCTATATCCTTCAAATCCTTGTCCCGTCCCGCGCGCCGTTTCATTTTGACGAAATCTCCGGGAGAAATAACATTAAATCGCAGTCCGTGCCGGCGAATATTTATGGCATTTTTATACGCTTCTTTAAAGGTAACCGGCGAATCTATAAGTATATCCACTTCCTCGTAACTCGTTTCGTTTTTATAAAAATTGAAGGCCTTCATATTTTTGTTTTTGACCCAGCCTCTTCTCGTCTTTTCATCCGCGATTTTCATAGGGTCGACGGGTTGTTTAACGTGGTATCCGAGCTTTTTTAAAACGGTTACTATTTTACGTAGATTTTCGTCCGTCATTTCCGCAAGGATATCCATGTCGAGAGTCGCTCTTTCGCCTCCCAGCAGATTAAAGGCGATGCCGCCGACTACCACAAATTTGACCTTTTTCTTCTGAAACTCCCTGAATATTTCTTCGTAAAGTATCATAGCTTAGTATAGTCACCTAATCTCTGCGAAGCTCAATCGTGAAAACGATTGAGCGAAGCAGGATGGTTGCCGGGCTAGGATTCGAACCTAGAAACCGAGTTCCAGAGACTCGTGTGTTGCCATTACACTACCCGGCAATGAGAGCCTATAATATTATATCAAAAACCGCATTTTTTCAATTCTTCTTTTTACTTATCCTGGCCCACTCGTCCTTAAGGGTAACTATCCTGTTAAAAACCGTTTTTTGCCCCTTAACGGATATCGGATCGACATAAAAATAGCCGAGGCGCTCGAATTGATATCTGCTGCCGGCGGGGGCCGAGGCAAGAGACGGCTCGAGCTTGCACCCGGAGAGCTCTTCAAGCGACTTCGGATTCATGCCGGCGCGAAAATCGGCGCCTTCGGGGGCGTCATTCGGGTCGCGTCCGGTAAATAATACATCATATAGCCTTACCCGCGCCTCGACGGCATGAGACGCGCTTACCCAGTGCAGGGTGGCTTTTACTTTGCGCCCGTCCGGCGCGTCCCCTCCGCGGGTAGCGGGATCGTACGTGCAATGGACCTCCTTTATCCTGCCTGTCGATGGGTCCTTGATTACATCCGTACATTTCACAAAATACGCATATCTTAAGCGCACTTCCTTGCCCGGGGAAAGCCTGTAAAACTTGGGCGGCGGGACTTCCCTGAAGTCGTCCTTCTCGATATATATTTCGCGGGAGAAGGGCACCTTTCTCGTTCCCTTCGAAGGGTCTTCGGGATTATTCACGGCCTCCAATTCTTCGCTCCTGCCCTCGGGATAATTCGTTATCACCAGCTTTACCGGCCTCAATACGGCCATGGCCCGCGGCGCGGTCTTATTGAGCTCCTGCCTGACGGCGTTTTCGAGTATATTCAGCTCGACTATGGAATCCATCCTGGCCACGCCTATCTCATCGCAGAAGCTTCTTATGGACGCGGCCGTATAACCGCGCCTTCTCAAGCCCGAGATGGTGGGCATGCGCGGGTCGTCCCATCCCTCGACGAGTTTCTCTTCGACCAGCTGGAGAAGTTTGCGCTTACTTAGCACGGTGTGGCTTAAATTAAGCCTGGCGAACTCCACCTGCTGGGGATGATACGCTCCCAGCGCGTCGAGGATCCAGTCATATAAGGGACGGTTATTTTCGAATTCGAGGGTGCAGATGGAGTGCGTAATGCCCTCTATGGAATCGCTCAAGCAGTGCGCGAAGTCATACATGGGGTAGACGCACCATTTATCGCCCGTACGGTAATGATGCGCGCGTTTTATGCGGTAG
>JAQUSE010000140.1 GCA_028715235.1 Candidatus Omnitrophota bacterium
AAAACACCAGTTTTTCTCAGAAAATAAATTGGCGATCTTGATGAATATACTGTATATTCTTTCCTTCTTCGGAAATACCGGACATGAAAATCGCCGCCTGTATTCATTGAGATACAAAATCAGCAGGTCGTATTTCTCACGAGATATCAAACATTTTTCAAGAGACAGATTGGCCAATACATCGGCTATATCGGCATAATTATACGCTAAATATACAAAAAATGAGCGAATCAGCTTCTTTTCATCGATACCGGGAGAGCTGCATAAATTTTCGGGGGTTTTAAAATATAGTGCGTCTCCACAAACTATCTGCCCTTTCCCTCTGTAATCAGAAGGAATGCTGCGTTTCCAATAAGCCCTGCTGATATCAATTACTTCAAAGCCGAAGCTCCTTAGAAACCCGTCAATCTCCCCGAACTGCGGTTGATTGTCATAAATTGGCGCAAATCCAACCTCAACCTCAATCCCTGTCGCTTGAGGTATGGTTTTCATCGCGCCTTTCAAAATAGCAAGCTCATGCCCCTGCGTATCTATCTTGATAAAATCTATATATTCGATTTTATTACGCAGCAATTGTCCGTCAAGGGAATCGGCCGATAACTTTAACTTTTTTGTTACCTCGAATCGGGACGGATCCGGGAATTTGTTGATAAATTCATAATTCGGTAGGTGGGCCGAGGATACCTGCTGTTTCCTGCACAGGTTAAAAGTGATTTCCGCATCTTTATCGGATAAAGCTTTATTTATGATTACGCTTTTAACCCCTGCGGAAGATTTCAAATCACAAAAAGCCCTTTGGTCCGGTTCAAACAAGACCGATCTATAATAAGGCGCATATTTTTCCCACCGAGAATCAAGCCCACCGCTAGCGCCGATGTCCGCTATATAAAGCAGGTTATTTATCAGCAGATACAATGGGGTTTTCAATGGAGGGAATCCCCTTTTAAGATGGTGGAGCTGGGGGGGATCGAACCCCCGACCTCTTGAGTGCGATTCAAGCGCTCTCCCAGCTGAGCTACAGCCCCTCGCTACTGGATGTAATGGGGCGGTCCTGTGGACCAGCCCCACAAAATCGGTCTCTCTATTAATTATATGGTCGACCGATATTGTGGGACGGTCCATTACCTCTATCTTTGAGGGACCAGCCCCATGCTATTGGCAACCATATAAAACAGAGTATGGATTATACCAAAATTCTTCCGGTGTGTATAGTTCCTTCTACGGCCGCTCTATAACGAACTTTGTATACCGGTGGCTTCCTATGAGTTTCGTCGCTTCTGCCGCCGTAAGCCCGCTCACCGATTCGCCGTTAATAGACACTATCTTATCTCCGGGCCTCAGTCCGGCTTCATGCGCCGGATAGACGGGTTTGCACGATTCGGGGTTCCTCGCGTAGAAACCGTTCACGACCAGCGCGTCATCGACCGAAAACCCAAAGTCCTTATAATCGTATTTCCTCTAAAGCATCTCCCTGTTCATTACGTTGAAACCGAAGCTTATCCTTTTAGAAGACGGCTGCGCGGCCTGTTCAGCGGCGGCTACGGTCTCTTCTGCAGTTACTTCCTGCGCGGATTCCTCTTCAAGTTTCTTCCTCTTCTTCTCCTGCTCTATGGCCTCGAACTTCTTCTGCTTCGCGGAATCTAAAGACACCTTCGCAGGCTTATAGCCCGGATTTATACTTAACGCCCTGCTGTACTCTGCCACAGCGGCATCATAATTCTTCGTCTCGTAATATTTATCTCCCATCATCACGCATGCCTCTTCGTCAGACAGTTTCCTGACCTCCCTGACGTCGGCTTTCTTTATCGATGTCTTGCCGAGGGGGAGCTTGATATTGTAATGCAGGTCATCCTGGCTTTCTATTAGCCCCTGTATCTTCCTGCCGCTGTTAAGCTCCAGCACGTCGCTATAGATAGTCCCCTTTGCGGCGGCTACCGTATCGGAGACGGCAGGCTCGGCAACCGTCGTTCCTGTCTCCTGGGCGGAATCTGTCTTCTTCACCCCGGACCACCAGTCGCTCACTTTCGACTTCCAGCTTCCGGCCGGTTTCCTGTCTTCCGGCTTCACGGACATCTCTTCTTTCTTTTCCTCGGCTTTTTCCGCGGGCATTTCCGCAGTCATCTTCGACAGGACTGAGTTCATCTTCGAGAGCATGCCTTCCGCGTTCACATAACCGACTATTGCATCCGTCTTATCGCCGGCCGGGCCGAGGAATATTATCGTCGGGTATCCCGACACTCCGTATTTTGACACGAGTGTCGGGTATTTATCGCCATTGACCTTGACGCATATGAATTTTTTAGCGAGGTTAGCCACTTCGGGGTCCGCATAAGTGTCCCTGTCGAGCTTCTTGCACCACCCGCACCAGTCGGTATAGAAATCCGCCATTACGGGCTTATTCTTCGACTTCGCCTCTTTAAGCGCGCTGTTGAGGTTGCCCGCCCATGTTATAGCCGCATGCGCGGAAGATGACGTCATAGAAACGCACAGCAGGGCCGCGGCCAACGCAAATACACGATATCCTTTCATTGAACGTCTCCCTTGTAGCCCTCTTTTTTAAGTTCGCCTCCGGGACATATTTCGACCGCCTCGTCTATGCTGACCTTGAACACTACTATCCTGTTCGGGAACGCAGCTTCAAAGCTGTTATGCCTCTCGCCTTTCTTTACCCCTTCCACTATCCGTTTCGTCGAAAGTCTTATCTCCTTGTCCAGGAACTCTTTCGCCGCCTTTTCGTACTCCGCGCCTTCGGAAAGGATCTCGACCGCGCCGTTCACCTGGTACCCCGTAAGGTTCTTATAGTCGACTACGGATATCGACGCTTTCGGGTTTATGTTCAGGTTCCTGAATGTCCTGCCTATCACGAAATCGACCATGTAGATATGCCCGCCCTCCGCCTTCAGGAAGAACTTGGGCGCGACATTCGGCCTTCCGTCCATGTCACAGGTCGCCATCTGCACGAAATCCATGTCCTTTATAAGCTCATTTATTTTTTTTGCTATCATCAGACTTCTTCTCTGCCTCTTTTACTATTCTACTTTCGAGGTCTTTTATTGCCCCCTCGGCTTCTCTTGTCGCATACTTATTTTCTGATGTATCTAACTCTATGACTTTCTTGTAAGCAGATATCGCATTCTCATTCTGCTTAAGGTCCTCATAAGTCCAGCCTTTAACAAGATATGCATCTACATAGTTGGCTTTCATTTTAGTTGCCTTTTCGAGATCCGCAAGAGCTTCCTCAAGCTTGCCTTTAACATAATAAGCTCTACCCCTATTGCAGTAATATATTGCGGAAGATGGATTCAAATCAATCGCCGACGAATAATCTTTAATTGCCTTGTCAATATTGCCTTTCCATTGATACGAAACACCTCGCTTATTGAATACATCTGCATCGTTTGGATCCAACTTAATGGCCTCAGAATAATCCTCTACCGCTTTCCCGTATGATTTCGTTTCCAAATATGCATTCCCTCTACTCACATACGCGTATCTAAACGAAGGGCTGAATTCTATGACTTTATAGTATTCAGAGATCGCCTGATTCCAATTTTTATTAACGGCATAAGATTTCCCTTTAAAAGCTCTTGCAGCAATATCTGCCTTAACTTTTCCATTTAGAACATCATTTATCGCATTTATCTCTAATTCTGCATACGGTTTTATTAACTCATCAGCCAACGACTTCTCTAATGTATTTTTTGCCTCCTCATATTTGCCTTGCGAGGCAAGATCAATTCCTCTGAGATATTCCGATTTTAAGTCAGTAGCTATTGCCATACTCGCGTAATTAGGTAATAAAATTAATGCTGTAGCCATAAATACAAAAGTTTTTATTCTCATGGTATCTGCTCCGTTATGAACAATCCTACCTGCCGCTTTGATTTCCATATCTTCCTTATGATCTTCTTCCTCTTGAGGAACGCTTTCACTATCGCCGGGTCGAAATGCGTACCGCTCTCCGCCTTGATGATATCCACCGCTTCTTCAAAACCGAAAGCCCTCTTATAGGGCCTCTTCGATGTCAGCGCGTCGAATACGTCGGCCAGCGCGACTATCCTGCCGAACACGGGTATATCGCTGCCCTTCAAACCCTGGGGATACCCGGTCCCGTCCCATCTCTCGTGGTGGGTCAAACTGATCATCATCGCGATCTTGAGCAGGTTGAGGTTGCTCCCTTCGAATACCTCCGCGCCTATCTGCGCGTGTTTCTTAACTATCTCCCGCTCTTCCGGAGTTAGTCCGCCCTTCTTCTTTAATATCGAATCCGGTATTATCAGCTTTCCCACGTCATGCAGGGGGCTTGCGTATCTGAGGTAATCTATGTCCTTCTTCGGGAGCCCGAGCCCGCGGGCTATCTCGGTGCAGTATTCCGCGACCTTGACCAGGTGGGTGCCGGTAGAACCGTCCTTGAGCTCCGCTATGAGCGCAAGGCGCATTATCATCTCTGAATATGAGTGCTTTACTTCGTTGTAATCTTTCCTGAGTTCCTTATAGGCCTTCTTCATCCTCGCCTGGTACTCGAAATAACGGCTCTTCTTCATCTGCGCCTCATTTTACGGAACTGCCGATCCATTTCAGGTAGTCCCTGCTGCCCGCCTTCACAGGTATCGCGATTATCTCCGGGCATTCATAAGAATGCATACGCTTTACCGACCTCTCGAGCTCGCTGAAAAGGCCTTCTGCCGTCTTCGCTACAAGCAGGCATTCCCTGGAATCCTCCAGCTTGCCCTTCCAGGAATACACGGACCTTATGCCGCGTATGATACTGACGCAGGCTGCAAGCTTCCCGGCGACCAGCCCTTTCGCGATCCTGGCGGCCTCCGCCTCGGAACCTGCTGTTATGAATACAGCGATGTACTTCAACCTGCGTTTACCTGCGCAGGTATATCTTGTAATCCTGATCGCCTTCCAGGATCACGTGGCCTTCCCTGGCAAGCCATCCGAGGCTCATCAGGATCACATCCTTCGGCTTCTCAACGCCTGAGCATAGCTGGGAGAAAGACACCTCGCCGTGCTCGTCGAGATAATGCCATATCTCTCCCC
>JAQUSE010000141.1 GCA_028715235.1 Candidatus Omnitrophota bacterium
AATATTCGTGTATGATGTGTCGTAGACGTAGGTTGACTGGCTTGTCATGAGCGCGCTGCTTGTATATTTCATATTCCCATGCACCGCGTCGAGAACACTTGCCGGGGTGTCCTTTATATCGTACGTCCGGACATAATCGATACGCGTATTGTCCGGCTTGTAATAATAATCGCTGCGCGCGGCAATGGCCCCGCCGCGCTGGAAGGTATAGCTGTACTCAAGGTACTCAGAGCCCTTTGCCCCGAGATAATACAACTCCTGAGATTTACCGATCGCCGCACCGTTTCCGTCAAGACGGTAGGTCACCTGTTTTCGCAGGGCATCGGTAAGGGTCATCGATGCGCCGGCCGCAAGAGGCGTTCCGTCGGCATAATAGTTCTCGGTCCGGCTTACGGCAACACCGCCGACATAGTTTACGGTATAATCGACGACCTCGTTGGACTTGCCTAGGCCCGTATAGTAAACGTTTTTCGCAAGAAGCTTTTCATTATCGAAAATGCCGTCGCCGTTATTATCGGTAACATCCTGCACAATACCGCGATACGTATAGCTTACATATAAGGGGCTCGTCGTATCCGCCGCTGATCCGCGGACGATACTGCCGTCGGAATTCACATAATAATTATACGTCGATGCCTTGACATTGGACAAGTCCGGACAATACGTATAGGTATAATCGACAACATCCGGTTTGGCATATGCAGGCTGCGTCAGGCTCTTATCGACCAGGCGGTTCATATCGTTATATCCGCCCCCGGCCACATCTGACGTCATGGTCCGGGTAATACGTTCGGCCGAAGCGATACCTGCCATGTAATAGGCTTTCATAAGGTCGCTCGTCGTAGCGATATCGGGTCCGTAGAAATTCTCGTTAGCCAGCTCCTGCCGGACCAGGGACAGGGAATCTTTAAAATCGCCCTGATAGTTCTGCGGACTCGTATACGGCGTGCCATAGACCGCGTTACTATATTCATTCAGGTAGTTATACAGTTCGCCGGCCGTGACTTCCGTGGCTCCTGCCGTTAACGCTGCGTCGAGGTCCGCATCGAGTGAAGCTAATGACGCGTTCGATCGGGCGACCATCGCTTCGATCGCCGTCTTCTGGTCCGTTGTCTTTGAAGCATACCATTTCATTAGGGCAATACCGTCGACGATCGACTTTCGGGCCTGGTTCATCTCCGTAACATCCTGGGCATTCCAACTGCCGGATGCCGGTATCTTGTTGCTAAGTGCGATCGCCTGCACAACCGGCGATCCGACATTGGCGGTCAGGTAATCGACCAGCCCCTGGTTCGTTGTAACGTGCTCGGGCAATTCGGCAAGCGACTCAACGGTCAGCGAATCAAGGAAATCATGCAACGTACCGCCGCCGGTCAGATCAAGAGATGTATCGCCCGAATAGGTCTGCAAGGCCCGCAAAAATCCTTCGAACGGCGTATCGCTCGATCCGACTGCCGCTTTTAAAATACCGACGTCATCGGCTGTATACAAAGGCGATATCGGCAGTTCCGCGGTTTCTAACACATAATCGATGATCTCATCGATCTCGGTAAGGCTATCGCTGGCCGTTCCCATGAATACGGTAAGGCGCGCACCCGCTTCCTCATTTGCGGTAAGTATCAATTTCTCTATTTCCTGCGCATGCCGGCTGACCTTATCGCGTATGTCGAATAGCTGAGTCACGAGATCAGCCGGGACCGAGGCCTGCCGCGCCCATTTAAGGATCTCACGGGCCTGCGCGGTAAGTTCGACGATCCCCAACGATCCGGCAACATTGTTCGTCACGTGCACACGCGCTGTCTCGACGACTGTATTAGCCCGTATATTTATACCGTGTTTTAAGAGGTCGTTTATTAATGTTTCCGCCTTCGAGAGATATTCATTGGCAGAATTATAGAATGCCGTCAAGTCAGCGCTCGTCAGCGCTTGCGCCGTTTTGAGGCGCAGATACAGATTATCGCGGTTCGACGCGATGAGCGCTTTATAGGTGATCGCGGCAAGATACTTAGTCTCAAAAACAGTTTCGTTTGTCGTATCGTTGATAATATTCGCAATCGTTACTATAGCGTCATATGCAGCGGTCGCCTGCTGCAACAGGGGACGCGCCTCATCGACGATCTTTTTCGAGGCGATCGCCAATGCCGTGGAGGTCGTATATTGGGCCGCTGCCAGGGCACTATCGGCATCCCGGCCGGCCGAGTCAAATACAGCCCATTTACGGTATTGGTCGATCAGGTCGGTTATCTTGAGGTGCAGCGATTCTACGGCTTTCTTCATACTGTACATCTTGGCCTGATCATCGGAAAGCTGCGGGAGAAGACCGCCGTTCTTATTGTAAAGGTCATATAATGCCTTGGCAGTAAGGGCATTTTCTCCTTTTTGCACATAGGAGATGATCTCCGAGAGTATCTCCTCGGAGGCAAGGATCTCGGTAGGATAGTCGTTTTCAAAGCTCTGTTTGAGCTGGGTGAGCGTCATGCCCGGACTGAATTGTTTTAAGGCATATTTGCCGAGATCCGTTGTCGCTCCTCCCGCCAGCATGACAAGGTTATCCATCATCTGCTGGACATCTGCATCTGTCGGATAAAGGGTATAATCAAATCCCGTCATCATCGCGTCCAGGTCATGGCCCAAGGCGGTGTCGGCCGCTCTGGCCGATGTCAGGCTGTTTATCAACTGGCTCCGTGTCGACCGGTTAAAGAGGACCGTTGTCTCCAACGCCGTCAGATCGCTCTGTAATTTTTTCAGGTCGATTATTTTCTGCTCAATGTCGGCATTCAGGCGTTTCGTATCCAGAACGTTGTAGACCGCTGTCTGCACCGTCGCGAAAGCCTGATCCAGTGCCATATCCGATGCTTGCGTAAGTTTAAGGAATTTCTCCTGTATGATCCCGTCTGAGTTAATGTAGCCATGCTCGATCAGGTTATTCCAGAGGCTTGCAAGATCGCCCGCCGGGATGATACCGCCCAAGTCAGCCTTCGACAACGGCCATTTATACGCCACATCGGCCATCGTGTGAAGGATCTCGCTATTAACGGTAGTATAAAGGCTCGTCATAAGGACCTCAACCTGTCCTATCGGATTATCCGTCGCTAGCTCCTGGGCCCGCTTTTCTGTTTCAGCGGCGAGCGTCTGGGCAATCGCGGCAGCCGATATGGCAAGCTGGATATTTTCCTCAATTTTTGCCAGGGCAGCAGCCGTTACGTTCTTGGTGCTGATCGGCGTCATCAGGATCTTTTCTTTTTCGATCGTCGATTTTTCTGCAAGCTCCCTCGCCAATAGACTGAATAAATAGGCGGCCTTTTGGTTGCTCGTGGCATAAGCGGCATCACGTATGACCTGAACTGCCTGGCTGTACGCATACGCCATATTATCGCCTTTTTCCGCATTGTAGTTATATTCAACGCGCGAGTATTCAAGGCCCATGATAGGCTTATTATGGTCGCGCGCGTACTTGACCGCATCGATATCAAGCTGATTAACAAAACCGTCGCGGTTGACATCGACACGGTTCTGAAGCGCATTTGACAGATCGGTCACATCCTGGGCATTAATAAAACCGTCATGATTGACATCGCTCAACGTAACGACAACGGGATTCAAGAGCGCATTCGCCATCAAGCGGTTCAGCAGTATTTTCATGCGCTCAACATCGAGCACGTTAATGATGCCGTCAGGCGATCCGCCGGGCCCGGTCAGGTCCGCATACAGCGGGAAGAGGTCGTTCCATGCGGTCACATCATCCATATCGACCTTGCCGTTGCCGTCGATATCCGCATGCTGGATAGTCGGCAACGCTAACCCGCTCACGATCGCGCTCGCCGTCAAAGCTATTTCGCCCTTTATAACTCCTGCCCTGCCGAGAAGTGCCGTCAATACCTCGACGATCTGGCGGAATTCCGTATTGTCCGGATACAGGTTTTTGATAGCCGTCGCATCGGCAAGGTCCTGTTGTAATGCATCATATTCTGTCACAGCAATGGACATAAGACACGGCGACATCTCGCGGTGCTGGATAACCGAAGAACCGAGATATTTGATCGCATCAAAACGCGCCTGACCGTCATCAGCTGCGTCCCGCGCTTTTTTGGTGAACGAATCGATAGCCTCAAAAGCGGTCTTGATGGCGCTAAACAACTGTGCGGCCTGCGCCTTGGTGTTTTTGGCCTGGGCAGACATGAAAGCCAGGGCCGTATTGTCGGGATTTTGGCCCGCTTCTAGAATAATATAGTCGCCGTTCAGGTTGATATCCGACAGTGTTGTCTGGGCAAGCTGGTATTGCAGCTTGGCCTGATACAACGTCATTGTCTTCGGCAGGTCGTTATTAATAATCTTTAAATTATCGATGCGATACGCGATATATTGTGAGAGGGTTCCCAGTTTATCGTCAAGCGCCTCGGCTTCGGTCAAGGAACCGCTCAACACACGCAGGGTGCTGTCCCGGATAACATGATCGGCCTGGGCCGGAGCCTTCGTTGACAGGATATACCCTTCATATATTTTGCCAAAATCCGCACGGGTCATAGAAACAGGCGTTTCCCCTACCAACGGATCGATATAGGTTATGGTCGTGTCCGTCACCTGGGTGATCATGACCATATGGCTGCGGTAGCCGGTCTCGACTAATGCGATAGCCGGACTGAATACCGCATTCAAATCCTCGGCTGAAACATTAAACGCGTTAAGCGCTATGCCATAACTGTCGGCAACGGCCTTAAGCGCGTATAATGATGTGGTCAATTCGCCGCTTGACCCGCTTGAAATCAGGCCGCTCAATATATCGGTTATAACCATGCTGGCAGCCAATTTCTCCTGAGGAACGCTTATGCCGGCAACGCCCGGTTGAGCGATATATTGTTGGAATACCTGCGCGGCACAGTTCACGATCCTGGGCCCCTGATTTACCAGCCATTCCAGCACATTCTCGAGTCCGCCGCTTACTAAAACGCTCGGATTAAGCGATTTGAGAGCCAGTACGATCGGCATATAATAGCTTGCCTTTGCAGCCTCGGCCTGGGTCAGTTCAGTTTCTTCTTTAAGCGAG
>JAQUSE010000142.1 GCA_028715235.1 Candidatus Omnitrophota bacterium
TCCGACTTATAACCCTTTGAATGCTTAACCTGATCAAGCTTCTCGTCAAGGATCTTGCGTATCCCTTTGCCGCCTTTAGGCTCAATGCCCGCGGCCTTCTCCATGACAACGTCAGAGTACATCATAATGAGCCGCCTGTAAGCATCGTAAGCGAATCTCTCGTTTCCGGTCTGTTTTATGAGCCCCTGTATGGACTTTTCGGTCAATCCGACGTTCAGGACCGTCTCCATCATGCCGGGCATAGAACGGCGCGCGCCGGACCTGACTGAAACTAGAAGCGGATTTATCGGATCCCCGAACCTCTTACCCATAAGTTTCTCGACCTTTGATACGGCGTCCTTTACCTGGTCTTTAAGCTCTTTTGGATAGACCTTGCTGTTTTTGTAATAATATGTGCACACATCCGTCGTTATTGTAAATCCGGGTGGCACCGGAAGACGAAGGCTTGGATGCCCCGCCATCTCAGCCAGGTTTGCCCCTTTGCCGCCCAGAAGGTTCTTCATCGATTCGTTGCCATCGGCTTTGCCTCCGCCGAATGAATATACGTATTTACCTGTTTTGCTGCCCATCTTTACTGCCGCTCCTTTCAAATTTGTACTACCATCCTGCTCTTTATCCATAACCGCATTACGACTCATTAAATTTATCCTCCAGATATTCTTTTATTTTCGCCACGCTTATCCTATCCTGTTTCATCGTATCTCTATCGCGGACTGTAACCTTCTTATCGCTTAAGGTATCAACGTCAACAGTGATGCAGTATGGCATCCCTATTTCATCCTGCCTCCTATATAATCTTCCTATAGAGGCGGTATCATCATACATAGCTTTAAACTTTTTCTTCAGGTCTGTCGTTATACCTCTAGCCAACTCCACTATCTCAGGCTTGTTCCTTAAAAGCGGCAGGACCGCGGTTTTGATCGGCGCAAGCGACTTGTGGAGAGTAAGACTGACCCTCTTTTCATCCTTTACCTCTTCCTCTTTATATGAATCCGTCAAGAACGCCAATATCGACCTGTCTACTCCGCCGGATGGTTCTATGACATAAGGCAAATATTTATCCTTGGTCTCGTCGTCAAAAAATTGAAGATCCTTACCGCTCAGCCGCATATGCTGTTTCAAGTCAAAATCGGTACGGTTAGCGATGCCTTCCAACTCAGACCATCCGAACGGGAACTGGTATTCTATGTCTGTGCAGGCTTTCGCGTAATGAGCGAGCTCTGTCTTTTCGTGTTCCCTCTTCCTGAGGTTCTCTTTCTTAATGCCGAATTTCGAATACCAGCCGAACCTCTCGGCGACCCACTTTTCATACCACTCATCGTCTGTCCCGGGTTTCACAAAATATTCTATCTCCATCTGCTCGAATTCGCGGGAACGAAAAGTGAGGTTGCCGGTAGTGACTTCGTTGCGGAATGATTTTCCAATCTGCGCTATGCCGAACGGGACCTTTCGGCGCATAGAGGTAGCGACGTTCTGGAAGTTCACGAATATGCCCTGCGCTGTTTCCGGCCTAAGGTAGGTGAGACTGCCTTCGTCTTCTATCGGACCCAGGTGGGTCTTAAGCATCAGGTTGAATTGCCGCGCTTCTGTAAGTTGTCCCCCACACTCCGGACAAACCTTGCCAGTAACGTGCTCTACCTTAAAGCGCTTTTTGCAGTTTTTACAATCAACGAGGGTATCTTCGAAGCTGCTGACGTGGCCGGAGGCCATCCAGGTCTCGGGACGCATCAAGATAGAAGCGTCCAGGCCTTCGATATCATCGCGCTCATATACATTAGAGCGCCACCAGGCCTCTTTCAGGTTCCGCTTGAGCTCTGCGCCAAGCGGGCCGTAATCCCAGGTGCTCGCCAGGCCGCCGTATATCTCGCTTGACTGGAATATGAACCCGCGCCGCTTACAGAGAGATACTATCTTTTCCATTACATCAGATTTCTGCTGCATAATTATTTATAATTCCTCTTCATTTTCGATATCCTAACATACGCTTGTGTTAAAATCAAGAAAAAACGTGGGCGCTAGAAAATATTTTGTGACTGTTGATTCTTAGCAGCTTTACCGGCAGGTGCTCCTTCGGCTAATTTTGCCTTCAAGAGTGTTTATGCAAGGATTGGTTTAGAGTGTTATTACAGCCCTTATGGTAACTATGGCGCCTATTATCTTGGGTAGTATCTATTACCTTGGCAAAATTTAACGCCTCAAGAGCAACCTGCCGGTAGCTGCCTCGTGGCACAAAATATTTTTCTGCTATTTCATAGAAAAATTTTTCGTATCTTACGCCTAAACCTAAGCCGATGTTATGATGGGCACATTGAAAATATTAGGTCTTTGTGATGGAGAAAAACGGTTTAAAAGAGCCGAGGCTGTTCGCCTTCGCATCCCATAGTATTACCATAGATTGCTTCGGCGAAATACCTCCGAAGTCCCGCCACCAAAGGTGGCGGGACGAAGGAGGATTCGAGGCCGGATCATCGTCCCGCCGAAGGCGGGCCTGCCCGCCTGAAGCAGTCTCTCGCTGGCAGGCGGGAGCCGTAAATTTTGATAACGTCTCATTAATACCCAAACTACTTAAGCGCAATAGTTACCATAAGAACGAGATAACAGAAATAGCACGGATAAAACTAAAGCACCCTTGAGATCAAAATTAGGCGAGGCCCACTGGCCGGTTAGCCCCATCGGCGCCAGGGCAAAGCGAAAAATTTTACGCCCTCTCTATCTCCTTGATAAATTCCAGGCTCTTTAGCCGGCGCTCTATGTGATAATCGAGGAATTTCCGGAGCATCGACTCGAGTTCCTTACCGACCTCCGCGGCGACCTTTACCCTCGCCACCCTCTCAAACGGAGAACTTCTTATATATTCGATGAACCTGGCTGTCCCGGGCAGGAAAGGCTTTGCCTCTTTATCAGAGTCGTAGCAATTCTTGCATATCAGGCCGCCGTGGCGAAAACTGAACCTTGCGTCCGCGATCACTTTCTGTCCGCAGTTAGCGCATATCTCCAGCGTAGGCATCAAACCGAGGATATGGAGCAATTTTATCTCGAAGATCCTCGCAACGCGTTTTGCGCTCGACTCCCCGGACAGCAGCTTCAGGCTGTTCAGTAAAAGGGCGAATACGTCAGGATTCTTGTCCCCTACCGACGTAACGGAATCGAGCAACTCTACTATATAGCCGGCGTAAGAGAGCCTCTCCAATGACTCCCGCACCGGACTAAAAAATTCCAACAGATCGCACTGGGATATGGTAAATATCTCACTGCGCTTACGCTCGTAAAAGACTACCTCGTCGTGAGCGAATATCTCAAAACTGCCGCCTCCGCATTGCGCGCGTGAACCTCTTACTCCGCGCACTATCCCCTTTATCTTTCCGAAATCCCTGGTATAGAATGTAAGTATGAGGCTGGTTTCCCTTAGATCCTGGCTGCGCAGTAGAATGCCTTCGGATTTTTGGATGGACATTGGATTTATCTTAACAACTGAAACACAAGGGTTGTGAGCAGGACTCCCACGATCCCGCCCGCTAAGACTTCCCACACCGTATGTACCGCATCTTTGACCCTGTGGCGCGCTATAAGGAAGGCCATAAGGAACGTCAGGACAAGGACTATGGAGTTATTGGTCAGGAATGTTATGACAGTCCAAATGGAAAAAGCCACTGCTGAATGGCCTGACGGCATTCCGCCCCTTAAAGGCGTACCCCTGTGAAATATCATTTTTCCTATAATGCTGACGCCAAAGACAAGGATGAGGGATATAAAAGTAATATGCCATGGCGATTGTCTTACCTTTGCCATCGCCTCTTCTATGTTGAACGGTATTCTCCTGGAAAAAAGTATATACCCGACAATAACCGCATTGATGGATGTGATCAGGACAACGCCCGCCCCTACATCCTTTATTATCCTCGCCATCGGATGGAATTCGCTCTTTACCATATCCACTATAAGCTCTATAGCAGTATTGACCATCTCGCTTGCCAACACTAGAGTTATGGTAATGCACATGATAAGTATTTCGAGATAAGAGAAATTCAGGAAAGCCCCGAGCAGGATAAGAAATAAAGCGGCCAAAAAGTGGATACGCATATTGCGTTCCGACTTCAACACGTAGATGAACCCCTCTACCGCGGCATTAAAACTTTCGACAAATCTTCTTTCTTCCGGATAAATTTTAATATGCTGGATTCCTTTCTTGACATCCTGGCCTTATCGGACGTCGTCTCATCATCATAGCCGAAGAGATGAAGGACGCCGTGAATCACGTATAGTGTTACTTCTTCCGCAACATCGGTTCCGAAAACAATGGAATTTTCCGCGGCCCTGTCAACCGATATAAATATCTCGCCGAAAAACAAGCGATAACCGAACTCGAGCCTCTCAATCCTGAAACTCAATACGTCTGTCGGCCGGGGCCGGTTCTTATATTTTTTATTCAGCGAACTTATCGCTCTATTGTCCAGGAAAACAATCTCTAACTCAGCCGCTCCGATTTTCTTTATATATCTTAAAACATGCGATACTATTTTTTTTATCGCGGCACAATTTAATTCGTACCGCCTGTTCAGGTTTACTATTTTAACTGTCTTGACTCTCAAATCTTGGCCCTTGGCCCTGCGACGCATTGAGCTCCGTTATTTCACTCTTTCATACGCATTTATTATATCCCGCGCAATTTTTAACCGGCTATTTAACTTCTTCTTCGGTCACCGTCACTTCGCTTCGTATCGTCGCGATAGTCTCCCGTCTCACCGGCGCGCTCTCTTTAACATATCCGCGCGGGGCGTCATTCCCCGTTTCTGACCCGACTCTGGGTTCGATGATCGATTTCTTGCTATCCAGCACAACCTTTCCGTCTTTTCCCTCCAGGAGATCAACGTCCATAGTGATCCAGGGGCGTTTCAGGTTGCTCCTGTCCTTAGCCGGCGGCGGATTGCCTAGCAGATATCCTCTATTTCCCGCATCTACTACTTGATCGACCCTCGGCGTCTCCGTTATGTAAGGCTTACTCATCGCCTCGCATCCGGCGAGAACTATTGCG
>JAQUSE010000143.1 GCA_028715235.1 Candidatus Omnitrophota bacterium
GAAAATGCCAAGGGTAAGCTCCCTGTTCTACAAACCCGTATATGCGGCGTTCCTGCGACGCCTTCAATATATAGGCAGGTCTTCTGACTTGGGAGTCATCCTACTCTTCTACGCCTTCTCATCCCTTACGGGATAATGGCCTGATCTAGAATTTCGTCATCCCTAACAGCGGCGGGACCGTTTCCGATTATCTATTCCTGCGAAGCTCAAAGCTGAAAAGCTTTGAGCTTCGCAGAACGGAATTCCCTTTTGAGCCCTCTCGGGCGCCTATATAATTCAATATATCAAAGATGTTATCATTATATCAATCTTGTAAACACAGTCAAGTAAATATTCTAAAAGCTTTTTATTCAAACTGGACTTCGTCGATGTAGACTATCCCCACGTGTTTGACCGAATTCCAATTTTCAAAAGTGAAGACCAATTGCTTTATTTGATCCTTACGAAGAGTATTCGCGCCGTCCTTAAAATCGGCCAGCGGAATTGTGATCTTTTGCCAGTCTGTTGTGATTCTATTCGGCGCGTTATACGCTATTCTGTAAAATGTGCTATAGGAGGTATCTTTGAGTTCTACCTTGATTCCTCTGGGATTTTCACCATCGCTTTTCGCTTTAACCAAGAATGTAAGATTGGTATACGCGCTCATATCGACGGGGATGTCTATGTAGCCGGATTGGTCCGGTCTTTCAACCGCGTCATTACCCCCGCCAAATACCGTATAAGTATATGCCCACCCATAGTCGCCGGTATTGTAATTCAATTGCAGCCCGCGGGTATAAGTATGCGCTGCGGCTAAAGAGTACTCATGGGTCATCGATCCGCCGCTACCGCCGCCGTCTCCCATATTCGCCCCCAGGGCGCACGTCCCGATCATATCTCCGTAATGGTCGACCCGCACGGCCGGGACAGGGTTGGTGTCAAGCGCTATATTATCGATATAGAGCGTCCCCTGTTTCGGGCTTCCGTTCGTATCGCTTTGCGAGTTTTCAAAGACTATCGTAAGCTGGCTCATCGATGATATCCCGTCGAGGTTGGCGAAATTCTTAAGCGGTATCGTGACCTTTTTCCAGGAGGTGGTCACCCCGCCGTCCAGATAATCGGTGATATATACAAATGATTTATTCCTGTAGTAATTTGTAGATTTTGCGGCGCTCCAGTATGTCGCCGTGCTCGTATTTTTAAGCTCTATCTTAAAGAATATTCCGCTTACAGAACCCTTGACATAAAAAGAGAGGTTGGCATACGATCCTATACTCCCTCCGCCGAATGAGCTGTAATACCCGGCATAACTGGCGCTGTCGTTGACATCAAAATCCAGTTTCAGGCATTTGCCCGGCAGGGTAGGATTCGAAGGGTCATTACTGCTCGGATAGCTTACTTCGCATGTCGCGGTCGAACCATCTTCGGCAAACGTGCCGGTGGCCCCGTTCCATGAGTTGACCTCTATCCCCTGGTCAAAATCATCCATGAGGGAACCGGGAACGATCGGTACCGCGGCTTCAGCGTTGACCGTTACCGATCTATCCACTGAAACGGCTTCGGAACCGCCCGATAAAAATAAGAGAGATACCAATAGCGCCGTTACCATAAAGACTGTTTTGAGATGTGTATTCATATTTCACCCGCTCTTTTTATCATTATTCATTCGTCAGATCAAAATATATCGCCGCGGAATATTCCGCCGCAGCTGCGTCTTTAAAGATGCCGCCAAGATAGATGCGGAATGTGGAGTCAATAGGGTCCCTGTCTCCAAGCCCGGGAGGAACAGCCGCCACGTGAGCCCATTCGCTCGTTCCGTATGCCGTAACCGAATATTCGCTGCCCGGCTGGTTGGCGCTCGTCCAGTCGGAATCATTCTTGTCTTTAATAAAGTTCCATGTCATGCTTCCGCCGCTGTATACATCCGACTCGCTGCCGCACGGAACGCCGCCTGCCTGGACATCGGGATAGACCCGCCATATGAGCGGCACCCTGTTCCGGCCGTCAGAGCTCATAAGCCCGTTATATTGCCCGGCCATATATTCGGGAACGCCATTATCGTTTTTAGTATAAATCCATATCTTCCAGTTATTCGAACTGGTAGCGTATTTTACCTCAAGGTATTGCCTGGCGGCCGCATAGTCCGAGGAGCCGCTATTCGCGAAGTCTACACCTGTACTTATCGAGTTATCCGCGATAAGTTTGGTGACGACATCGATCGAATTACCGGCGAGGCTTTCGGTCGTGAACTGGATATCATCCAGATACAGGACTATAGGCGCGGCCGACAACGACTTTATGGATAGCCTGTCCATATTATTAAAGGAGACTCCGCTGAAATCTGACAGTTTTATCTTTAGATTCTGCCACCCTTCCGCAGTCGTTATGTTCACTGACGCGTCCCCGGAAACAGCTCCTTTAAGCCCTATCTGTATAGGCTCGTGCCCGGCGCACTTTATCCACATAGAAAGAATTGTTGCCTGGCTTATATCCCCGCTATTCAAGCCTATCAAGCCCTCCTGGCCCGGGTCCAACGTGAGCTCTCTAATGCTGCCCTGTGTCCAGTCGTGCCTGATGCCCTGCATAAAAACAAATGGCCCGGTCGATACGCCGCCAAAGACGTTTGGCTCGCGGCCGTCGCCGTAATCTACCTCGAAATTCCCGGTCGTGACGGAGGCCTCGTCCGAATATCCGCTCTCCTCGGACGGGTTAGCCAGGTCGAATACCGTCACCGTGTAATAATATTTCATACTGTCCGAAACAGTGCTATCCTGATATTGAGGGGATGTCAGATCGGATGAGTTCAGCTTGGCGTAGGGGCCTCCCGCAGTCTGGCTCCTGTATATATTGTATCTTATATCGTCCCCGCTAACAGCCTTCCATCTAAGATTTACCACGGTCTTTCCGAACGACGCCGCCACAAGTTCCCGGGGCGGGAGCATGCTGGGCCCGAGATCAAGAACGAGCGTATTCCATATTATCCAGTCCCCTCCGGCATTATCGATCTGAAGTTTTATGCGGTTCCAGCCCTGCCGTAAATTCACGGTCGGTATCAGGACTTCCTGGACCGAGCTCATCTCAAGGTTATCGGCGACGATCTCGCCGTTGGCAATGACGTCAACATAGACCGTTCCGTCTGCCGAATACGGCTCCAGAGTGGGCTTCCTGCCGTGAGAAAGGTCATCTATATAAAACATTATGTCGGTGAGCGGATCAGTATCAACGTTGAGCGCCTGCTCAAAGGTGTCATATGCAATTGCACCGTATATAGACTCATGCCCGGCATAGTACGTATCGTCAAGCCTGTATTCGTTCCCATACAGCGAGCGTGTTATCGACCACGTATTGGTCAGCGTCGGCGCGGAGACCTCGAGGTTCTTCCAGGCAAGCCAGCTGTCGCCGCTTGTCCATGTCAGCGTGATGATATTTTCGCCTATGGCCAGGTCGGAGCTGTCTACCTCTATATATTTTACCTCGTCCGGCACATTCTGTACGTGCGAGAAGGCCTGGCTGCCCCTGTCGGCGCCGTTGACATTGACATTGACCTGGACGTCATAGTCCGCTACGGAATCGTTCATGAACGGATGGACAGCCAGCAGGTACTTGGAGTCCGCCGTGACCTGCGTCAGGCCGAAACTTATCTGGGCTGTCGTGTTAGTCGAGTCGATGAACCCGTACGCGAACTGGCTCTTCGCCGTGATGTCGTCTATATCGAGGTAGTGCTTCGGATCGGTATTTGACCTGAAATCCAACTGCGTAAGCAGGTCGTTCATCGTCCCGTAGTGTGTCTGGGCATTCATGAAACTGTTCCAGATGATGCCGGAATAGATATGGTTGGATAACATCGCAAGAGCTGCCCCGAGATCTATCCCCACAAAGAAATCTGCGTAAGTGCGCGGTGCGCCGTTCTTAAAAGACGCGAGGAATCCGTATTCATCGTCGATCCACAGGTTCGCGTCTCCCTTCCAGGCAGTGAGCGCCTGCTCTGCTTCAAGAGGCAATACACCGATGGAGCTTGCGACGACGCTTGTATTGACCGTTCCGTCATGTGAAGGGCCGGACGGGTTCGCCAGAGGCAGGGCTCCGTAATCCCCGTGATAACCGACGCTCTCTACCATGTATGAGGAACTTAACCCCCAGGATGTCTGGTCGTAGCCATAAGCGCCGTCCTGGTCTATGCAGAACTGCCTGTTCGCGATTACCGCATCTTTTGTATTCTGCCACCAGTCAACATTCCTGGCGTCGTGCTTATCTCTAAGGTCAAAGAATGCGTGCGGAAACTGATAGGCGAATAGCGAGCCATACCAGGTCTTTACAAGCGGCTTGCCGTTTGCGCCGTAGCTTCCAAGCTCTCTCCAGGGCGCGTAATACTGATCCGCGCTCAACGCGTGAGCGGTATCAGGTGAGGCTATGGCCAGTAGATAAAGGAGGAGGGACTCATCGTTGTAGTCCCAATGTCCGTTATTGTATCCGCCGCCGTCAGGCATCCACTGCTTAAAGAAGCGGTTATAGTTCTCTCCCGGCGTTAGATCTATAAATGTGGACCACTTTACATTGAAATACAGCTCCTGCGCCTTTGTCCTTATGGACGGCCTTGCCGCGCCAAAATACTCACCCGCGGTCAGGGCGCCGGAAACGAGAATAGCGGTATCTATAGAGGATACCTCGCAGCTTGACCACCGCATTCCCGTGTTGATATTGACAAAATGGTAGAAGAAACCGTCTTTTCCCCAGGTACTGTCTCCCAGGGGATCCTGGGAGTTCTGAATAAATAACAATGTGTCCAGAGTATCTTCCACTCTGTCAGCTATGTCTGCAGGTGCTACCTGCCAATCCGGGTCCGTCCCGGCCCCGTACTACTCGGCCGCTACGCACATCGCGGCAAGCCCGAACCCGGTAGCGGCGATACTCGCCGCGTTATAATTTATGTCTATTGACGGATCCGGCACGTCGGCTATAACTCTATCCCGTACAAGGCCCGTCGCGGGACCGGCCTCGCTCCAGAAATATTGGAGATCGGAAGAGCGGCGGGTG
>JAQUSE010000144.1 GCA_028715235.1 Candidatus Omnitrophota bacterium
TCCATATTCTATCTCCAGAAACGCACCATTACTATAAGCCCGGCGACAATACAATATACGCCGAAGATATAAAATTTATCGCTTTTGGCTATTTTCAATATAAGCTTTATGGCGATAAGACCTACGCACATCGCCGCAAGCCCTCCCGCAATAAAGGTAAGAGGGTCCTGCCCGGTAAGGGAGCCTGCGATCTTCCTCGATTTAAATACTATCGCTCCTAACACCGCGGGGATGGAAAGAAGGAATGAGAACCTGACGCACAACTCTTTATCCAGGCCCGCCAGGAACCCCGTAGCTATAGTAGCGCCGCTTCTTGATATTCCAGGAATTATCGCTATCCCCTGGGCAATTCCTATCAGTATAGAATCGGCTGCGGTCAACTCTTTCCTCGTCTCGATCTTCTTAGAAAACAACACCGACGCTATCAACCACGCCCCGGTCACAAGAAGCATGTATCCAACGACTTTCGGCGCCGCAAACAGCCTCTCCGCCATATCCTTAAAAACGATCGCGATGATGAAAGTCGGTATCGAGGCGATAACCAGGAACAGCAGAAGCTTCCTCTCTTTCCCGAAAAGGGCCAATATCTCTTTTCGGAAGAACGCCAGTACAGCGACAAGCGTGCCGAAATGAAGAAATATGTCAAAAGCTATCTTGGATTCCTTCAGACCGAATATGCCCTGCAGCGCCACAAGATGTCCCGAGCTCGATATAGGAAAAAATTCCGTTATACCCTGGACAATGCCGAGTATGATTGCCTGTGTAATAGTCATGCTGTAAGTTACGTAAGGTTATTGAAGGTTAAGTAAGGTTAGGGAACGTTACGTCGGCACCCTTACGTAACCTTACATAACATTCTCTACCCTTACGTAACATATTATTTAAGTCCCGCTATGCCCGAATCCGCCGTGCGATCTAGCGGTATCATCCAGTTCTTCCGTTTGCTTTACGTCGGCTCTGATGACCTCTTTTATGACCATCTGGGCGATCCGCATCCCCCGGCTTATTTTAAAAGGCTCTTTCCCGTGGTTTATCATTATGAGGCTCAATAGGCCTCTGTAGTCGGAATCTATCGTCCCGGGCGTATTGACCAGGCTTATGCCGTGTTTCAGGGCCAGCCCGCTTCGCGGCCTTATCTCGGCCTCGTAACCTTCCGGGATGCTTACATAAATGCCAGCCGAGATAAGTCTTATCTCGCCTGGCAATATGACAGCTTCAGCTTCGACGTCGGCCGCAAGATCCAACCCACTCGAACCCGCAGTGGCGTAAGCCGGCAACGGCAGGTCCTCGCAGCCATTCTTCTTTTTTATAAGGACATTTACTTTTTTCAACTCTTTTTGCGCCGGGAGGCGTTTTCATCGGACTCCGGCTTATAGTCGGGGTCAGCCTGTTTTTTAGACAGGTTCACCCTCCCCTGTTCGTCTATCTCTATTACCTTGACCGTGACCTCATCACCGACCTTCACTACGTCTTCGACGTTCTTCACGAACTTATTCGCCAGTTCAGAGACATGTATCAAACCTTCCTTGCCGGGCATAATCTCGCAAAAAGCTCCAAAGTTCATTATACGCTTTACCTTCCCGCTGTATATCTTTCCGACCTCCGGCTCTTCGACCATCCCCTTGACGATATTGACGGCCTTTTCTATCGCCGCGCCATCCTGCGAAGCTATCTGCACGACGCCGTCATCGTCTATATCTATGGTAACACCGGTATCCTGTATTATCTTCTTTATATTCTTTCCGCCCGGCCCTATGACCTCCCCGATCTTCGATTGACTTATCTTGAAACTGACTATATGAGGAGCGAATTGCGATATAACGCCTTTGGGCCCCGATATCGCCTCTGCCATCTTGTCCAATATGAAGAGCCTGGACCTCTTACCGATCTCGAGGGCCTTCTTTATGACCGACATGTCTATACCCTGGACCTTCAGGTCCATCTGAAGGGCCGTGATACCGTCTTTAGTCCCCGCGACCTTAAAGTCCATGTCGCCGTAATGGTCCTCGACCCCTCCTATATCCGTAAGAATGATCGGCTCTTTCCCATCCATAATAAGCCCTATCGCGATCCCGCTTACAGGCTTCGTTATCGGCACGCCCGCGTCCATAAGCGATAGCGAACTCGCGCATACCGTAGCCATGCTCGAAGACCCGTTCGACTCCAATATCTCGGACACTACCCTGACCGTATACGGGAAATTCTCTTTGTTGGGCATTACAGCCTTCAGCGCTCTTTCCGCTAACGCGCCGTGGCCTATCTCTCTCCTGCCGGGACCTCTCATCGGCCTGGTTTCTCCGACGGAGAACGGAGGAAAATTATAATGCAGCATGAAGCTCTTCTGCGTCTCGCCCTCGAGGGCGTCTATCATCTGCTCGTCGGCGCTCGTCCCGAGCGTCGTGACCGACAGGCTCTGGGTCTGTCCGCGCGTGAATAGCCCCGATCCATGCGTCCTCGGCAGCACTCCGACCTCGCACGTAATCTGCCTGATCTCATCGAAACGCCTGCCGTCTACGCGCTTCTTCTTCTCTATAATGAACTTACGCACCGCCTCTTCTTCTACAACGCTTAAGGCATTCTTGACGTCCTTCTCGCTGTATCCGGAATCTTCCGTGGCCAGCTTCTCCATCAGCTCCCTGGAGAGGTTGTCCATCGCTTCTTCCCTCTGCTCCTTGGTGCCGAGTATATTTATGTCGTTAAGTTTAGCGGCGGAGAATTTCTTAACCTCGGCGATAAGCTTTTCGTCTATCTTATAGAACGTTACTTCCCTCTTTTTCTTTCCGCACGCTTTTATCATCTTCTCCTGAAGGTCCAGTATGGGCTGCAGGCTCTCATGCCCGAACTTGATCGCGGCGGCGAGTTCATCTTCGCTTATCTCGTTCGAACCCGACTCTACCATAATTATCGCGTCCCTCGACCCTGTCACTACAAGGTCCAGGTCGCTTGAGTTCAATTCCTGGAATGTCGGATTGATCACGAACTTCCCGTCAATCCTGCCCACTCTGACAGCCGCAATGGGTCCGCTGAACGGGATATCGGATATCGAAAGCGCCGTCGAAGCTCCTACCATGGCCAGGACATCGGAATCGTTCTCCCCGTCGCTCGACACCACTATGGCGACCAGCTGCACTTCATTGATAAAACCTTCAGGGAATAGCGGCCTGATCGGCCTATCCATCAACCTTGCTGTAAGTATCTCTTTTTCAGACGGCCTCCCCTCACGCTTGAAAAATCCTCCAGGGATCTTCCCGGCGGCGTATGTCTTCTCCTGGTATTCGCAGGTAAGAGGGAAGAAGTCGATATCTTCCCTCGGTTTCTTTGAGCATACGGCGGTTACCAGCACAACAGTCCCACCGAGCTGGACCGTGCATGCCCCATCGGCCTGCTTGGCCATCCTGCCGGTCTCTATCACCAATTCAGACTGCCCTAATTTAGTTTCGAATTTTTGTACCATTTTTTTCCTTTTCTTTGAGCGCAGATGACCGCAGATTAAAAGATAAAGATGACCACGGATCTGTGATCATCTGCAAACATGTAAATGACTCTACTCTTCCGATAGTCTAAGGTTATTATTTCCTCAGGTCCAACTTCTTGATAATATCCTGGTACCCTTTCGCGTCTGAACGCTTGAGGTACTCGAGGAGCCTTCTTCTCACGCTTACCATGCGAAGCAGACCCTGCCTCGAGTGATGGTCACGCTTGTGGTTCTTAAAATGCCCTGAGAGGGAGTTGATCCTCTCGGTAAGCAGCGCGATCTGGACGCTCGGCGAACCCGTGTCCTTTTCGTGTCCCTTAAAGGTCTTTATTATCTCTTTCTTCTTCTCTTTAACCAATGCCATTTTGCAATACCTCGCTTTTGCGTTATATTAACATATTCCTAAAATTTTGTAAAGTTATTTATATAATAATTTCTTGGCGGCCGTCACATCCTGTCTTATGCGTCTCATCAGTTCGCCGCGGTCGCTGAACTTTAACTCATCCCTTATCTTCTTTACAAACGATATTTCGAGATCCCTTCCGTAGATATTGCCGGTGAAGCCGAATATATGCGCTTCTATCGCGGTCTCCTCGTCCCTGGAGCCGTAAAAAGTCGGCCGTACGCCTATGTTCAGCACACCCCTGTATGTCTTGCGGCCCAGGCGGACGGTAACGGCATATACGCCTGCCGGCGGCACGGCTTCATGGTGAGGGTTCACATTGGCTGTAGGATAGCCCAGCGCCCTTGCGATCCGGGAACCGCTGACTACCGTGCCGAGCACTGAAACAGGTCGGCCCAATATCCTGGAAGCGCCGGCAAGGTCTCCTTTTAATATTAGATCCCTGGCAAGGCTCGAGCTGGCTATCCGCCCCATTACCATGACCGGCCTTACCTCTATTACTTTTACGCCTAGAGACAGGGCCATATTCTTAAGCTTGCCGGTCCCTGCCTTCGCGCCCTTGCCGAAATAAAAATTCTCTCCGGCGTATATATATTTTACGCCTAGCCTGCCGGCCAGGACATCTTTAAGGAATTTCTCCGGCGAGAGACCGGAAAAATGTCTCGTGAATTTCAACACCACCGATATGTCCACCCCGCGTTCGGCTATGAGCCTCATCCTGTGATCCAGCGAAATAAGGCTGGGCACGTTGGGCCGGGGATACAGGACCTTTGCAGGATGAGGGTCGAACGTCAGGACGATACTCTTTAACCCCGAAGCCCTGGCGCGGGAAACGGCCATATCTATGATCTTCTTATGCCCGATATGGACCCCGTCGAATACGCCTATGGTCGCGACCGACCCGCGCGGGGGTTTTTCAATATTATTTAGACCGTATATGATTTTCATATTACACCTAAGATTATTTTTCGAGCAAGCTATCATCTCGCTCTGGCGCGATGAGAATCTCCGCATTAAAGACCTTCTTCTCCAGATCACCCATCCCGGAACCCAACAGCTCGTCCATCTTAACGGCCTTATCTATCGTAA
>JAQUSE010000145.1 GCA_028715235.1 Candidatus Omnitrophota bacterium
GTTCCAATGGTGACCTCCTTTTGTGTATTATACAATTTTTTAGGCGGTACCGCCTAAAGTTAATTAACACCACTACTTGAGGTCATTATCGCTAAAAAAACGGGTATGCGTATGTAGTAGATACTGTTAATAAAAAACATTTCTCGGATAATATCATTATGCGAAAAATTAAAGTATATAAATATAATCAAAGATTAGCGAAAAGGAAAGCATCAAATCAGTAGTTTGTAGGTAGTCCGGTGCCATGCACCGAGGTGCCACCCAGCAAGATCAAATAAACCTCATCACCCGCAATAAAATCCGCTCCATAACACATTTCCTGTGATATAATTACCTTTGAGCAGCTTTAAATATAAGGAGCTGGTATGAATAAGGTAATACTCTCTGTATCAGCAATCGTTGCGTTTATTCTATTTATGGCCGCGCCGGCCGGGATGAGTTTCGCTGCCGATGAGGCCGCGCCGTCTTCAGGCGACAAAAAGATCCTTGTGGCATATTTTTCGCTCACCGGCAACACCCGCGAGGTTGCCGGACAGATCCATAAGCTTGTTGGAGGCGATATTTTTGAGATACGGTCTATTAAGCCCTATCCTACAGAATACAATGTAGTCGTAAAAGTTGCAAAGAAGGAGATCAGCGACGGTTACAAGCCGGAATTATTAACAAAAGTCGATAATATCGGGTCGTATGACGTTATCTATATAGGCTATCCTGTCTGGTGGGGGACATTCCCGCCTCCGGTCAAGACATTCCTGTCGAAATACGACCTCTCGGGGAAGACCGTTGTGCCGTTCTGCACGCACGGCGGGGGAGGGCCGGGGCACAGCTTTGCGGACGTCTCCGAGCTCTGCCCCAGGTCGACCGTGCTGGACAGCTTCGAGACTCTGGGGAATCGCGCGAAGGACGCGCAAGGCGAAGTGTCCGAGTGGCTGCGTGAGATCGGACGGATCTGACCCGGTTAAATTACAGGAGGGTTGTGAAACCCGCGAAAATTTCCTTATTGGTCATAGCGTTCTCTCTCGGCTTTCTGCAGACGTTGCAGGCAGTGCCTTCCAACGGGACGCGGTTCCCGCCCGCGAGAAATGTGGAGTTCGGTTACGAATACGATACGATGTTCAAACGGCCCCTTAACCATTCCCACGGCGATCTGCGAAATCAGGACCATTTTTTTACAGTTTCGTTCGGCGCGTTCGACTGGCTGTCGCTGGATGGGAAGATCGGCATGGGCGATGTTTCACTGCATGATAGCGCTAACCTCCCAAAGCTGGACTTTAACGCAGGCTTTACCGGCGGCTATGGCTTCCGCATCAGGGCTTTCGAGCACAAAAAATTGGGTGTGCGCCTCATAGTGGGAGGCCAGCACATAAGCGTGCACCCGCCGGAACGCAGTATAGATAACGATAAATATAAATCATGCCTTGATGATTGGCAGATAACCGGTATCGTCGCGAAAGACTTTAAACACTTCACCGTCTATGCCGGCATGAAAGGTTCCGACTGCCAGTTGGTCTATAAAATAAATAATGACAACCAAAAGAGGCTGTATTCCAAGAATCATGTAGGAATGATAAGCGGGCTGGAAATATATCTTTTTGACAATAAGCTGAGGCTCGGCGCGGAAGGAAGATTTTTTGACGAAACCGCTTTTTCAACATCGGTCTCTTATCTATTTTGGTGAGGCATATGAACGCTCTCGGAATTGTGGCAGGCCCGCGTAAGGGACAGGTCACGGATAACCTGGTGGGGTCGGCGCTCAAGGCTTTGAGCGACAGGGGCGCCGCCGCCGAAAAGATCTATCTCGTGGACCTGTCCATTAAGCCGTGCATGGCGTGTTTTGCCTGTCAACGGACAGGGCAGTGCGTCGTAAAAGATGATTTTCAAAGTGTAGTCGATAAAGTGCGGCGCGCCGATGTCCTCGTCTTCGGATCGCCGACGTATTTCAGCAATGTCACTTCCTCCGCCAAGGTGTTTATCGACAGAGGTTATTCGATGTTCAAGGAGAACCCTTTCGGGCTTACCTACCTTTACACAAATCCAAAAAAGGTCATACTGATAACAAGCTGCGGCGCCCCGTTCCCTTTTTCTCATCTATTAGGCATCTCTACCGGTTGTATGCGCGCCATGAAGGTATTTTTCAAATATACGCGCGCCGGGATAAAGACGCTCACGGCGGCGAGCGTAAAGGATTTTGACCCTAAGACCCACGCCAAATTATTAAGGAGGGCCTATGATCTCGGCAGGACCATTTAAAATAGCCATAATAACCGTTTGTTCTCTGCTTTTATCCGCCTCACCCGCTATGTGTATATCCGAAGGGGAAAAGGCGCCCTATTTTAAGGCGACTTCCGGCGATAACGAGGTCCTTACCTCTGACATGCTGAACGGTAAAATAGCCGTGGTCTTTTATGAGACAAAGGATACAAAAGAGAAGAACCGGGCGCTCAAAGACGACCTGAACGTCTTTTATGGAACGCAATCCGAGACGGCGCAAAAAGAGATAATGAAAGTGGCGATCATCCGCTGTTCAGCTTTTATGCCGAATATATGGAGAAGAAGCCTGCGCGAGAATTCCAAAAAAGAAGGCATAACCATATACGGGGATTGGGACGGCTCCATGGAAAAGGGTTACGGCATGGCCCACGATGAAAGCAATTTTCTCATAATAGATAAGGCCGGCGTCGTCAGATATGTAAAAGCGGGGTTTATACCGGCAGAGGATTTCCCGGTCATTAAGAAGATATTGAACAGGGGAGGTGACATATGAGATCGCCAAGGATATGTTTAGCGATAATCTTAATAGCATGGACGATGCCGGCAGTAGTTCTATCGCAAAATGCGTATGCCGTCGAGCTGGTCAAGAATATATTACCCGAAAAAAAACAGGACAACAGCGAATTGCGTAATTTGGAGAAAGAGATTATCGCCCAGAGGGACCAGATAATCCAGGAAAGCAGGGCGATAGACTCGGACCGCCGGAAGCTGAAAGAGGCGGGAAGGATCTCCGATAAAACGGAATCTGAAAGAGTAAAGCAGGAAATAAACCAGGATATCGAAAAGAGAAAAGCCGCGATAGCAGACCTTAAAAAAGATATAAATAAAAAAAGAGATCGGCAGCATGATATCAAATACGGCTCGGAACCGCATACGCCAAGAAGAGTGAAATAGAAAATGAAATCATATACCAACTATATCTGGTTCAATACGAAGAAGAGGCAGGAACTCATAAATATAACGCCTCAGGTCGAGGATGCGGTTAAGAAAAGCGGCGTGGAAGAAGGGTTGTGCCTGGTCAACGCGATGCACATAACTGCCAGTGTCTTTATCAACGACAATGAAGGCGGGTTGCATCAGGACTTCGCAAACTGGTTAGAGAAACTGGCCCCTTATGGTAAAGATGATTATAGGCACAATCTTACGGGCGAGGATAACGGGGACGCGCATCTGAAACGGACGATAATGGGCCGTGAGGTAGTCGTCGCGGTTACGGATGGGAAGCTCGACTTCGGCCCGTGGGAGCAGATATTCTACGGCGAGTTCGACGGACAGCGGAAGAAGCGTGTTATCATTAAGATAATCGGTGAATAAAGGTTGGGAAAATAACGTATGCCGTCAAATATTCCTGATATAATAAAACCCGACGAACTGGAAGCGCTTAATTCGCAAGCGGCTTTTATATCTGTGAAAGATGGACGCAAGATAGCGTATTATCAATATGGCGCAAAGGACGGCGCGCCGATATTTTTCTGTCATGGGACAGGTTCGCATATCCATGTCATGCTGCTCCACAACGCCGCAAAACGGCTCGGCTACAGGATCATAGTACCCGATCGTCCCGGGATAGGGTTGTCGGATTTCCAGCCGCACAGGAAAATTCTTGACGGCGCAGGTGATATAGCCGCCTTGGCAGATCATCTCGGAATAGAGAAATTCGGCGTTATGGGTATTTCCGGTGGAGGTCCCACTCTACTTGCCTGCGCTTACTCATTGGCCCCGCGCCTGAAATTTGTGGTCGATCTGGCCTGCGCCGTACCGCTCTATACAGATCGGGCCGCTCTCAAAGAGCTCGGATGGGTCGACCGCTTATTCGCGAAATTAGGCGCGTGGCTGCCACTATGTTTATTTCAGATACCTTTCGCAATGCTTGGTTTTCAGCAGAAGACCCTTAAGAGCCCGGAGGCATTCGCGAAGATGATGCAATCGAGCATGTGCGCCGCGGACACAGAATTATTCCGGAATAAAGACCTGCAGTATCTGTTCATGAGGGATTTTCAGGAGTTATTCAGGCAAGGTTCCAGGGGCCCGTCCCTTGACGCGCAATTGATCTATCATCCGTGGGGATTCGACTTGAGCAAGATCGAATGTCATGTGGAGATACGCCAGGGTTCTGAAGACCGCTGGATCCCGCCGTCTTTCAGCCGGTATCTGGCAGGAGTTCTGCCGAACGCGAAGTTACACATTATCCAGGGGCAGGGACATTTTTATCACATGGTCTATGCGGAAGAGACTTTGAAGGAAATAGCGTGAAAACAGGCGATAGCGCAACTTAATAATACCTCTTGCAATAAAAGGCCGGAAGTCGTATAGTTATGGTTAACCAAATAAGGAGGCAGTATGGCATATCAGGATCGCAGTGGTGGTTTCGGCGGGGCGCCGAGAGAGATGCACAAAGCGACTTGCGCGGATTGCAAGAAAGAATGCGAAGTCCCTTTTAAGCCTAGAGAAGACCGTCCGGTATATTGCAAAGACTGTTTTTCGAAGCGGAAAGACAGCGGCCGGTAAATATAGCTACGGGACGCTAACATATAATCCTCTGCAACAAAACATGTTGCAGAGGATTATTATTTGGGGTAGAATTGAGCGAAAGAAGAGGGGAATATGTTATTGCGAAAGGCAGCCATGTTATTAGCGCTATTATTTTTTGCTTCGGGCGCTGA